>NZ_JBXSQI010000005.1:0-114351 GCF_057063565.1 Gilliamella sp. X-57
GTCTGGCGGTAATAGCGCGGTGGTCCCACCTGACCCCATGCCGAACTCAGAAGTGAAACGCCGTAGTGCCGATGGTAGTGTGGGTATTACCCATGTGAGAGTAGGGGGCCGCCAGACTTTTAAATTTGAGAGAGAGCCCAGCAGTGATGCTGGGCTTTTTTGCTTTTAATTATCTTATCGTGAGTAAATTATCATTTATCTATTTATAATAGTCTTAATCAAAATTAGTTATTGAAGATTATCAGTTAATAAGAGAACAAAATGAGTTCATTAATAGCCTTTAATAAACCGTTTAATGTTACGACTCAATTTTCACCACATGAAAAATATCAGACGTTAAAAGACTTTATAAGCTTATCTAAGTTCTACCCTGCTGGGCGGTTAGATACCGATAGTGAGGGGTTATTATTGTTAACCAGTGACGGTAAATTACAAGCCAAAATCAGTTCACCAAAGTTTAAATTGCCAAAAACTTATTGGGTACAAGTTGAAGGTATTATTAATCAACAGGCTATAGATAGGCTAAGAAATGGTGTGCAATTAAAAGAATTTTATACAAAGCCAGCCATTGTAACCTTTCTTGATGAGCCATTGCAATTGTGGAAAAGAGTTCCTCCTATTAGAGAGCGCAAAACAATACCAACTTCATGGATAAGTATGACAATTTCAGAAGGAAAAAATCGACAAGTCAGAAGAATGTGTGCGGCTGTCGGTTTTCCTTGTTTACGTCTAGTGCGTGTTCAGATTGGAAGGTATAATCTATTTACTCACCAGTTACCATTAAGTGAATGGCGATTCATCGCTATTCGAGATCTTTATTTATAATCAGTGATATTTACTGATTGTGGATCGCGAAATATTTCTTTTATAATCTTTTTAAAAGATCGAATGCATTGGGCTTTATTCTAAAATAAGATACAATGATCTTTAAATGATCATGGGATAAATTATTTATGGTTGAACAAAAAAAAGAAGGGTTTTTCTCCCGTTTAAAAAAAGGTCTTTTTAAAACTAAACAGAATATTGGATCTGGTTTTTTAAGTCTATTTAGAGGAAAAAAGATCGACGATGCTTTATTTGAAGAACTAGAAGAGCAGTTACTTATTGCTGACGTTGGTTTTGATACAACACAAAAGATTATAGATAGCTTAACAAAGCAGGCCTCAAGAAAAGAGCTAAAAGATGCAGATGCTTTACATGTACTTTTAAAACAAGAAATGAAATCTATTTTAGATGGGGTAGATAAACCACTTGATATTAATACTCATAACCCATTTGTTATCTTAATGGTTGGTGTTAATGGTGTAGGTAAAACAACGACAATTGGCAAATTAGCCCGTCAATTTCAGCAACAAGGTAAATCAGTTATGCTGGCTGCTGGCGATACATTTCGTGCTGCCGCTGTTGAACAATTGCAAGTTTGGGGGGAACGTAATCATATCCCTGTTATTGCACAGCATACCAATGCAGATTCAGCATCAGTTATCTTTGATGCAATACAAGCAGCGAAAGCAAAAAAAATAGATATATTAATAGCTGATACAGCAGGTCGTTTACAAAATAAATCTCATTTAATGGATGAGTTGAAAAAAATAGTACGAGTGATTAAGAAGCAAGATGAAACAGCTCCTCATGAAATCATGTTAACCATCGATGCAGGTACCGGTCAAAATGCGATTAGCCAAACAAAACTATTTAATGAAGCGGTTGGCGTAACAGGAATGACATTGACTAAATTAGATGGTACGGCAAAAGGTGGGATTATTTTTAGCATTGCAGATCAGTTTAATATCCCAATTCGTTATATAGGCGTTGGTGAAAAAATTGAAGATTTAAGGCCTTTTGTTGCCAATGATTTTATAAATGCCTTATTTGATGAAGCAGATGAATAGAGAAAGGTCATGATCGAATTTCTGCGTGTAAGTAAAGTTTATTCTGGTGGTAAACCAGCATTACAGAATATAAACTTTACTTTATCATCTGGAGAAATGGCATTTTTAACTGGCCATTCTGGTGCAGGCAAAAGTACTTTAATGCGATTAATCTGTGGTTTAGAGAAAGCCAATGATGGTCAAGTGTTACTAAATGGTATTAATGTTTCAAACCTAAAAAGACACGATATGCCATTTTTACGTCGCACTATTGGTATGGTATTTCAAGATCATCAGCTATTAATGGATCACACTGTCTATGATAATGTTGCTATTCCATTAATTATTTTGGGTAAACCGGTAGAAGAAATACGCAGGCGGGTTTCAGCATCATTGGATAAAGTCGGATTGATAAATAAGATGAAATTTTATCCTATACAGTTATCAGGTGGGGAACAGCAACGAGTGGGGATAGCTCGTGCGATTGTTAATCGCCCTAGTGTCTTGCTTGCTGATGAACCGACCGGTAATTTAGACGATAAGCTTTCCAAAGATATCTTAAAGCTTTTTGAAGAGTTTAATCGGTCAGGTGTAACTGTTTTGATGGCAACGCACAATATGGGACTTATTCGTCGTAAGCATCATAGAATACTGCATTTAAATCAAGGGCGTTTAGAGATAAAAAATTGATGCGTAATACCACTATCAAATCTACTAAATCGAAAGAAACGAAAAATACTTTTTTGTCTCGTTGGAAAAGGCAAATAAGTTATGCTTGGCGCAATGCCTTTAATGATTTTACTCAACATCTTTTTGCATCATTACTGACTATTTTTGTTATTGCGATTTCTATTACGCTACCAACCATTAGTTATTTACTTTGGAAAAATGCCAATCAGGCTGCACATCAATGGTATCCAACGCCTAATTTAACTGTTTATATCAATAAAGAATTAACTCCGGAGCAAACTACAGAATTGCTGACCAAACTCAAATCTTATCCTGAGGTTGATAGCGTTGATTATCTTTCTCGAGATGAAACAAAAGAGGAATTTAGAACATGGTCTGGATTTAGTAACGCATTGGATTTATTAGATGAAAATCCACTACCAGCAGTAGCCATTGTTATACCTAAAGAAGAAGCAAAAAAAACAGTTGTATTGCATCGATTACAAGTTGAATTACTTAATATTGATGGCATAGATGATATAAAGTTAGATGATAGCTGGTTTACTCGATTAACTGCACTAACTAATATGGTTAGATCTGTTTTTTGGATTATTTCAATCTTTATGATTATTGCTGTGTCACTTGTAATCGGTAATAGTATTCGCTTAAATATTTTTGCTAGAAAACAAACAATAATTGTTATGCAATTAATTGGTGCAACAGAAGGTTTTATTTTACGTCCTTTTTTATATAGTGGAATTTTTATTGGCTTTGTTAGTTCTGTTGTTTCGTTGGTGTTATCGGAAATATTTATCTTTCAAATAGAATCAATTATATTGAATGTTTCTGATGCTTTTGGGACAATTATTCATATTGAAGGCTTATTGTGGGATGAAAGCTTATTAATTATATTTATTACTATCATTATTGGATGGCTTTCATCGCTTGTTGCGACTAAAAAATATTTAGAAATAACACAAATAACCTAGCTATTTCGACATAACTAATTAGAATGTGTATTAGTTTTAGTAAATGTAGATCCTCGCAACATGTTTTATTAATTTTAAATAAAAAATATGAACTAATTTATAGCTTGAAGGTCTAACTGATAAGTGAACATCAGTTTAATGTTTTTAATTGTTACATCTTATTTATGTGACAAAAACTAGTTAATTTAAGAGGGGGAGTTAAATGGGTACTGATATAAAAATGCAAGTAAGTGCTTTAATTCCACAAGGTAATATTGAATCATATATTCGTATGATTAATACCTATCCGATGCTAACAGCAGAAGAAGAAAAATCATTAGGTGAAAAACTTTATTATCATGACGATGTTGATGCTGCAAGACAATTGATATTATCTCATTTGCGTTTTGTTGCGCATATTGCTCGTGGGTATTCTGGTTATGGTTTACCGCAAGCAGATTTAATTCAAGAAGGTAATATTGGTTTAATGAAAGCTGTGCGCCGTTTTAATCCAGAAATGGGGGTGCGTTTGGTCTCATTTGCTGTGCATTGGATAAAAGCCGAAATTCATGAATATGTATTAAAAAATTGGCGTATTGTTAAAGTGGCCACGACTAAGGCACAAAGAAAGTTATTTTTTAATCTAAGAAAAACCAAACAACGTTTAGGTTGGTTTAATAATGCTGAAGTTGATATGGTGGCTAATGAGTTAGGTGTAAGCCGTAAAGATGTACTTGAAATGGAATCACGCATGTCAGCACAAGATATGTCATTTGATATAGATAGTGATGACGATGATAATTCAATTGTTGCGCCAGCACTTTACTTAGAAGATAGCAATTCTGATTTTTCAAAATCAATTGAAAATGACAATTGGGAAAATGATGCAACAGATAAGTTACACGATGCATTATTAAAATTGGACGAACGTAGCCAAGATATTATCAAAGCTCGTTGGTTAGACTCAGATGATAGCAAATCTACATTACAAGTTTTAGCTGATAAATATAGTGTTTCAGCTGAACGAATTCGCCAACTCGAAAAAAATGCAATGAAAAAATTACGAGTTGCTATTGAAGCCTAATTTTTTCGTTAATGTTAACTTCCTAAGCCTTACTGATAAAAAAGTAAGGTTTTTTTGTACTTAAATCCAATAAAACAATAAAAAATTATCGTTTTATTTTAATTTTTTATTGTTTCAAATTTTATTTATGTTATATTGTGTACAGTTTTATAAAAGAAAGGATATAAAGATGAACACAGATATGACTAAAACACATTCTCGATTGAATCAATATTGTCGCTTTATGGCATTATTAACATTAATTCCTATTCTAATTATGTTAATTAGCTCAATATTCCCATTCTTGTATTATTTTTTTGATATGCAAAATATTGGGCTTGAATTTGGAGGGTTTTCTTTTATCCAAAGTGGGATTGATAATGTTGATCCTAAATTGTTATCTGGATGGCAAGCGACTATCGCAACCTTAATCGATACTTCATTAATACTTATTTTAGCTTATGCGTTTTATCAACTTAGATTATTGTTTATTAATTACAGTCAATCAGAGTATTTTTCGGTAAAATCAGCTAACCATTGTTACGTATTTGGCAAATTGCTTGTTTTATGGGTGGTTATAAGTTTTTTATCTGAACCTTTATTGACAATGCTCTTAACTTATAATCAAGACGCATCAGCACGATACTTTTCTATTTCTTTTTCTAGTGATGATATTATAACGCTATTTTCTGCCATGAGTATTATGCTTATAGGTCAAATATTGAAAAAAGCTTGCCAACTAGCTGAAGAAAATAAACAATTTATTTAAAAGGAGCCATATGTGCCAATTATAATAAATTTAGACGTAATGCTAGCAAAACGTAAAATCAAATCCAAAGACTTAGCGGCGGCGATAGGTATTACAGAACAAAATTTATCATTACTTAAGCAAGGTAAAGTAAAAGGATTTAGACTTGCAACACTCGAGGCAATCTGCAAACATCTAGATTGCCAACCAGGTGATATATTAGAATATACAGATAAAGAGTAGATTAATGAAGGCAATAAAATCACAGTTATGGCTTGCAACTACTATTTATTTTATACTCTCCCTTCCCTGCTTTGCTTATCCAAAAGTGATTCATGTTTTGGTGGCACTTTGTGATAACAAATATCAAAAGATTGCACCTGTTCCTAAAGCTATAGGTAATGGTCAAGATCCAAAAAATAATCTTTATTGGGGCGCAGCCTACGGTTTTAAGACCTATTTTGCAAAGCAAAAAGAATGGCAGGTTATTCAAATTAATAAACCAAGCAAAGGTAAAATATTAGAAGAAATAATTTATAAACATCAACATCAAGATGTCTATATCGTAGCGCAAGCATATGATGGCAAATATATAGATGATACTGTTGATGATTTTCTAACCTATTCGGCAGGTAAAAAAAATCAATTGTATTTGCTTGGTGATAAAAAGATTATTGCTGGAGGAAAGGCTGACTTAGTTATTTATATTGGTCATGATTCATTAATGGAGTGGTCATGGCGTAAATATTTACCTGATAGTTGGCGCTGGGATACATTATCAAAAGAACAACAAGAAAAACAAAAATCACGTTATGCGGCGGTATTTGCTTGCAAAAGCCAACAATATTTTACACCACCACTATCTCGTTTAGGCATCACGCCTTTGATTTTGACTATGCATCGAATGGCACCAGAAGCGTATAGTGTTTATGCGATGATTGATAGTTGGTTGAAAGGTGAATCTAAAGAAGCTATCCGACTGAAAGTGGCAACTGCTTACAGCCAATATCAAAGACTAAATAAACCAGCATTACAGATGTTTACTACTGAATACAAGTAATAATTTTATTCACTTTTTTTAAAAAAAGTAATTACTATGGTTGATGTTATAACTTATAACAAAATAATTTAATAGCAAAGGAAAAGGTGTATATATCCATTATGAAGATACCTAAAATTGTCATTTTAACAGGCGCTGGTATTTCAGCTGAGTCGGGGCTATCAACATTCCGTGCGCAAGATGGGGTGTGGGAAGGCTATAATGTTGATGATGTTGCCACTTATGAAGGGTATATTCGAGATCCTATAGCGGTTCATCAATTTTATAATATGTTGCGCCATAAATTACAAGATGCCAATGTTAAACCAAATGCAGCACATCTTGCTTTAGCTGAGTTAGAAAGAAAGTTAGGCTCAGAAAATGTATTAATTGTGACACAAAATGTGGATAATTTACATGAACAAGCTGGATCTAAAAATATTATTCACATGCATGGGGAATTATTAAAAGTCCGTCATGAAAAAACAGGGCAAATTATTGAGTGCGATAAAGATGTGGATTATAAACAAAATCCATTCATTCGCCCGCATATTGTTTGGTTTGGAGAGATCCCACTACAGATGGATGAAATCTATGATGCACTTTCGCAAGCTGATTATTTTATTGCAATTGGTACATCAGGTAATGTTTATCCCGCTGCCGGTTTTGTGCAAGAGGCCAATTTATCTGGTGCTGAAACGATTGAACTTAATCTAGAACCTAGTCTTAAGCAAAGTTTATTCCAAACAAAAATTTATGGTCCAGCAAGTAAAATTGTGCCTGAATTTATCCAAAAATTTATTTAGGAATAGGTGGCTATTTTAGTTTTTTGAGATAATTATTATTGCCTAAATTACGCATTTGGGCATGAATCCATTTTGCTCTTTTTTGGACTCTCTCGCTTGGTGTTATTGGGCTCCAACGTCTTGGATTAGGTAATACTGCTGCAAGTAAGCTTGCTTGCTGTGATATTAACTGGCTGGCACTGACATTAAAATAGTGCTGAGATGCGGCTTCAATGCCAAAAATACCTTCTCCCCATTCTGCACAATTTAAATAGAGTTCCAGTATACGTTCTTTTGACCAAAATAACTCTATCCATAATGTAAACCAAGACTCAATTCCTTTACGAATCCAACTGCGAGATGGCCATAAAAAGATATTTTTAGCCACTTGCTGAGTGATTGTGCTAGCGCCTTTAATCTTTTTGCTATTTTGATTATGGTCTAGCGCTAGGCGAATGGCTTTAAAATCAAATCCCCAATGGGCAGGAAAATTCTGATCTTCTGACGCTATTACTGCAATTTTTATATTATCTGAAATTTTATCTAGATCTTTCCAGATTTGTTGTTGTTGGGTGTTCCAATGCATTATCTTGCGCTCTATCATTAACATAGAACCGAATGGAGGATTTACCCAGCGCATAACTAAGGTGGAGAAGATAGATAGCAACATGAGTCCAATTATTCCTTTTTTGGTAATGATTAAAATGCGTTTTAATTTTTTTAATACAGGAATCATGTAAATTTTATAGGCTATAAAGTAAAAAATTGGTAAATAAGATACGCTATATTATTGTTTAAATAAATAACTTTTTATAAATTCAACAAGTTGAACTGGTTGATTGATATCAAATACTGGTAAAGAAGTAGTTAACGGCTTATCACTCGCAACCGCTATTGTAAACTCGTCAATATAGAGTGCTTTTTTATCTGATTTGCGGTGGCAAATAATTTTAGGGATTTTTTCGTGTTTAAATCCTTCTATCAGTATTATATCAATATCGTTAAATTGATTAATGAGTGTAATTAAATCGGTTGGCTTATTTGGTGTTTCATGAAAAACTGCATATCGCTTATCAGAAGCAACAATTGTTTGTAACGATCCAGCCTTACGTAATTGATAACTATCTTTACCTGGAATATCGACTTCAATATCGTGATGAGCGTGTTTTACTGAGCCGACTTTAAAATTTTGTTCAACAAGTAATGGAATGATCTTTTTCAGCAATGTTGTTTTACCGCTGCCACTATAGCCACTAATGCCGATAATTTTTTGTTTGTTCATAGAACCCATCTTTTAAAAGTGTTATATTCATGTGTAATTAATATTACATCATTTTATACAAAGCTAAACGATAAAGGTAATCATATGTATGATTTTTTGAATGATTATAATCAGACTATTCATCCTACATTGCTCAAAAGTGTTATTGATATTACTGATAAGAAGTTCAGTGGGTATGGTTTAGATCAATATTGTAACCAGGCAAGAGAAAACATAAAAATACAGTTACAGTCGCCTAATGCTGATATTCATTTTATGCCGGGGGGGACGATTACTAATTTAGTGGTCATTTCACATATCTTAAGACCTTATCAGGCGGTGATTGCGGCTGATACTGGGCACGTCAATGTGCATGAAACTGGGGCTATCGAGGCAACTGGGCATAAAGTGTTAACAGTACGAACAGAAGATGGAAAGCTAACGCCAGAACTGATTAAGCCCGTTTTAGCTGATCATTGTGATGAACATATGGTGCAACCAAAGCTTGTATATATATCAAACACCACAGAACTTGGCACTATATATACCAAGCAGGAGATCAAAAAATTATATCAATTTTGTCAAAAAAATGACCTTTATCTTTATTTAGATGGAGCGCGTTTAGCTATGGCTTTAGCGGCGAAGGATAATGATATATCTTTTCCTGACTTAGCAAAATACACAGATGTATTTTATATCGGTGGTACTAAAGTTGGTGCTTTGGCTGGTGAAGCGGTGGTATTTAATAACCTTTCTATTAATCAAGATTTTCGTTTCAGTATGAAGCAAAAAGGTGCAATATTCGCGAAAAGTTGGATTGTGGCAGCACAAATGAATGCGCTAATGCAAAATAACCTTTATTTTGAGTTAGGCAAGCATAGTAATCAGATGGCTGATAAATTAAAAACGATATTTGAGAAAGCAGGATTAACCTTTGTAGCCAAACCTCAGAGCAATCAATTATTTGTTAATTTTCCTAATCTATTGGCTGAAAAAATTCTCGCTCATTACGCTGTTGATAACCTAGGCCAAACTGACTCTCACCATATTGGCTTGCGTTTTTGTACTTCATGGTCTACTCAAAATGATGAGATAGAATCGTTTGCTGAGCAATTTAAAACATGGTTAGCCTAACATGTTGATAAGTATTAAACGTTGACAGGAATGAGTGATCGTTGATCACTGTTCCAGTGAAATTATCTATTGATAAGTTATTTTTATATCGGTTATACATTTATCTTATTTATATTTTGGGCTATTTTGTCAGCTGGTTTGCTTGTTTTAGTTCTTCAGGCGTATTGATATTAATAAAACAAGACGCCTGATCATTAAAGTCGACCGATTTTGTAGCGATTTGTTCTAAAAATAACATTAATTTACGATTACCCTGTTCTAAATAACTTCTAAGTTGTTGAATAACGCTCTTGTGAATAAGTAGAATGGTTGGGTGATGATATTTACCATCAATAGGATAAATTGCTTTATGGGTTAAGGTATGCACAGCTAAACGTGCGATTAAATCATTCGGTAAAAAGGGAGTATCACAACTAACAAATAAATTCCAATCAGTTGTACTATATAATAACCCACTGTAAATACCTGATAATGGACCAAAGTACCCCGTTAAAACATCGCTAAACACTGGATATCCAGCTGATTGATATTGGTTAACATTATTATTACAATTAATCATGATTGAATCAGTTTGATGTTTTATGCGGTCAATGACATGCTGATACAGCGGTTTTTGATTTAATAACAATAAACCTTTATCATCACCATTCATGCGTGTGCTTTTTCCCCCTGCTAAAATGATTGCAGTAATAGACAGTTTTTCCATAAATTATTTCTCTTTTACATTGCGAAAAAACAAAATAACATTACTATATAGCAAAGTTATTTTAAATTGCAGCATACACATTTTAAACAGATTGACTCAACTATTATTGAAACTGAGTATATACCAGTCTCTTTTTAAGGTGTAGTTTAATCAATTAAATATTATTATGGTGTCGATTTTTAGGTTGGCAATAATGGGTATGCGAGTTATTGCCTTATGTTTTGGAATAATTTATTTAGATATATGTAAATAAGATTTTATATCATCTTCAATTAATTTGAGGATTAAAAAAGGTATTAATTATGAAATGTCACCGTATTGATGAGGTAATGGAATTATTACAACCTGCATGGGAAAGTGATTCTGATCTTAACTTATTACAATTTTTGGCTAAATTAGGTCAAGAGGCTGGTTTTGAAGGTGAATTAAAAGACTTAAGTGACGAAGTATTAATTTATCATTTAAAAATGCGAGGTTCAGATAAAAATGAGGCTATTCCTGGCCTAAAAAAAGATTATGAAGAAGATTTTAAGTCCGCATTGTTAAAAGCTCGTGGGATTATAAAAGAATAAGGAGAATTGTTAAGATGAAAAAAACACTTATTGCAATTAGTATTTTGCTTTCTTCTGTAAACTGTTTTGCAAATGAAAGTCCAACTATTAGTAAAACTAACACACCACAAACAGCGGCTGCGAATGTACTTGATCCGATTGAATTAGGCAAACAATATGCTGCACTGCCAACTAATCCATCACCCGATAAAGAAGTTATTGAGTTCTTTTCGTTTAATTGCCCAAGCTGTTTTAGATTTGAAATTCAAAATAATGGATCACAAACTATTGGTAAAGCTTTACCAGAAGGATTTAAGTTTAAACGCTACCATTTAGAGGATTTTGGACCATTAGCTAAAGAGCTTGCGCAAGCATGGGCTGTGGCTAATGTACTTGGTATTCAAGATAAAGCATCAGATGCACTTTATAATGCAGTGCAAAAAGATAAAACAATAAAAACTGCTGATGATATTAAAATGGTTTTTGAAAAATTAGGTATCAGTGGTGAAGTATATGATAAAACTAAAGACGGTTTTTTAGTTAAAGCGTTTATGGCACAACAAACTGATGCGATTAAAGAGATGAAACCAGAGTCTATACCTACTGTTATTGTCAATCGTAAGTTTTATATCATATCAAATCAGCTTAATATCACCAGTGATGAGGATTATATTAATGATTATGCTAGAGTCACTGCATTTGTTGCTGGGTTAGATCCTAATGCAAAAATAAAAGAAAAATCTCATTCTGATAAAAAATAAATGATTATTGAGTTTAACGAAGCAACTTGCATAAATTAATTTTTAAATCCCTTTGCAGCATTATTTTGTGCAAAGGGATTTTTTATTATAGTAAGATGATTATTCTCGCTCTAAAGCATAAATAGGATCGAGTTTTGCTGCTCGTTTTGCTGGAAAGTAACCAAAGATAATACCAATTATGCTTGAGCAGCTAAATGCCGCAACAATGGCGATAATGGAAAAACTCATAGCAAATGATGTAACAAAAGCGTTAAAGATAAATCCAATAGCAAACGAAAGTAAAATACCTATTGTGCCACCCGTTAAACAAACTAATACGGCTTCAATTAAAAATTGTTGTAATATGTCGCTTGAACGAGCACCAACGGCCATACGTACGCCAATTTCTCGCGTTCTTTCTGTGACCGATACTAGCATAATATTCATCACGCCAATGCCACCAACAATAAGTGAAATGAGTGCAATAGCCGAAACCAAGAGTGTCATTACCCAAGCTGATGAGTTAATGGTTTCTCGTATATTATCTGAGTTAAAGATAAAAAAATCTTTTGTGCCATGTCGTTTTAACATAATTTGATTGATCGCTTGTTCTGCAATTGATAAATCGACATTATCTTTAACGCGTACCGTGATGCTTTTTAACGAAGTTTGACCCATCATACGATTAATCACAGTGGTATAAGGTAACCAAATATTCAAGCTTTCATTACTACCAAATCCTTGTTGTTGTTTAGTTGCAACGCCAATGATTCTTACGGGTAGCTGGCCGGCCATTAAAATTTTTCCAATAGGGTTTTGATCTGCAAATAGTCGCTTAACGGTATTTTCATCAATTACCGCATCTTGTGCTGAAGTAATAATACTTGTTTCATCAAACGATTTTCCTTGAGAAATAGTATAACCGCGAACTGCAAAGAATTGCTCTCCAACACCATTTACGGTTCCTGTTACAGCTAAGTTGTTAATTCGAAAATAAACACCCGTTGATAGGTTTGGCGTGGTGCTGTGAACAAAACTTTGTTGAGCTAAAAAATCGGCATCAGATGAGCGTAGTGTCGTGATTTTATCTGCATTGCGATCACCAAAGCCTGAACCTGCATAGATTTCAAGTGTGCTTGTTCCCAACGAATTAATATTAGATAAAATTTTCTGTTTTGTGCCTTGTCCTAATGCAACGACTGATACTACAGAAGCAATACCAATAATGATACCTAACATTGTTAAGACAGTACGTAATCGCTGTGAAAGCATCGACAACATAGCCATCTTAAAAGCATCACGAAAACGATAATATTTTGCCAAGAAGTTATCTTGGGTTTTAGTCGCTTCGATTTGCTTAATTTCACGATTATCACCTTGTTCAGATTGGTATTTGGGATTAATTGAATCAGAAATAATATTACCGTCACTAATTTCAATTATTCGCTGGGCATTTTGGGCAATATTTGCATCGTGTGTGACAATAATAACTGTGTGGCCTTGTTGGTGTAACTCTTGCAATATTGCCATCACTTCTAAGCCACTTTTGCGATCGAGGGCTCCGGTTGGTTCATCAGCTAAAATGATTTGTCCACCATTAATTAAAGCTCGGCCAATACTGACACGTTGTTGTTGTCCTCCTGATAACTGACTAGGTTTATTATGTATTTTATCGGCAAGTCCTAAACGTGTTAAAATTTCGTCCGCTCTTTTTTGCCGTTGTTCACTGGTCACGCCAGCATAAATGGCTGGAATTTCAACATTTCCTTGTGCTGTTAGTGCATTTAACAAATGATAACGTTGAAAAATAAAACCAAAATGCTCACGACGTAATTGGGCGAGCTCATCAAGTGACAATTTACTTGTTGCCCGTCCGCCAATGGAGTAAGTGCCAGTGGTTGGTTTATCTAGGCAGCCTAATATATTCATCAAAGTGGATTTACCAGACCCAGATGCTCCAATAATCGCCACCATTTCACCAGCATTAATTGTCAGATTTATGCCTTTAAGAACTTGTATGGTTGAATCACCTGCTGGAAATTCACGAACAATATTTTCAAGCTTGATAAGAGATATATTATTTGCCATATTAGAATCGAATCCTTGGGGATCTTGTATTATTACCTATTGACGCTCCATTAGTACTACTTACTACAACAATATCGCCCTCTTTAATACCCGATTTTATCTCAACATTGACATTATTATCGATACCTAAAATAACTTCGTGTTCTTCAATTTCTTTACTTTTATTTAATAAATAAACAATGGCTTTATTGTTGCCTAATTTTTTTTGGATTGCTTGAGAAGGAATGGTTAATACATCTTTTGCTTCAGACAAGACAATATAAACTTGTGCTGTCATTGAAATTCTTAAAATATGATCAGGATTATCCACATCAAATAATCCATTGTAATAAATCGCGCTTTTTGTTGATGAGGATGAGCCTGACAAGGTTGTCTCGGTATTAATTGAATCTGGTGCCGGCTCTATCGCACGTAGTGTTAAACCCTCAAAACGTCTATTCGGTTGTCCTAAAATGGTAAAATAAACTGGCATTCCTTTTTTAACATTGACCACATCGGCTTCAGAAATTTGCGCTTCAATAGTCATTTTATCCAGCTGAGCTACTTTAACAATGGTTGGTGCACTTTGGACGGAATTAACGGTTTGTCCTTCATCGACAGGAATGGCGACAATCACACCATCAATTGGCGAGCGAATTTTAGTATATCCTAAGTTAACTTTCGCTGTATCAACTGCAACTTGCGCCTTAACAATATCGGCATTAAGCGCAGCAATATCGGCTTTGATAGCATCAAGTTCGGCTTTTGCTGCATCCAAATCTGATTGAACACCCACCCCTTTACTGACCAGTTTGTGCTGACGATTATAAGTTAACTGATAGTTAATTAGTCTTGCTTGTTTGGCTTCTCGTTGTGCTTCTAAACTATTAAGTGAAGCTTCTGATTGTTTTAAATCATTGCTTTGTTTAAGATCGTCAATTTCGGCGATCATATCGCCTTGTTTAACTTCATCACCCAACTCAACGTAGAGTTTTTTAATTTGACCAGAAACTTGCGCGCCAACACTAACCTGCTTAAAAGCACTAATTGTGCCATCAGCAAGAACCGTTTTTTCAATCTGACCTTTGGTCACAGGCGAGGTAATATAATTAACGGTAGGTTGTGAATGAGATGTGATTAAATATGCAATATAAATAATTGCTAAGAAGATAATAGCTATAACTATATATTTAATTTTAATAAACTTTAACAATCCTTTTCATCCTTTAATTTAGTTATTATTTTATTTACATTTTATCGTAATAAACAAAAATGAAATTGATAACTATTCTTAATAAATTGTAATAATTATGAAAATTATCTTATACAAATTTTCCATTTTATATTAAAACGCATAGTTTTCTGAAAGTTTTTTACAGTAATTGCACATCTCAATAAGTGATAATATGATCTTTATTCGGATTTATTGGCAATTGCGCTATAATGGCGCAAATTTTTGGCAGTATCTAAAGATAGAAGAGTAATGGCGTTAAAAATAACCAATAAATGTATTAATTGTGACATGTGTGAGCCTGAGTGCCCAAACGAGGCTATCTCTATGGGCTTTGATACTTATGAAATCGATCCTAATAAATGTACCGAATGTGTGGGTTATTACGATCACTCAACTTGCCAGCGGGTTTGCCCTATTCAAAATGCAATTATTGCCGACCCTGAACATGTTGAAACTCAAGAAGCGTTATTAGCAAAATTTCAGGGACTGAAAGCTTCTTCTTAAATTAGATTGGCTTATTATCAATCCGAAGCTCTTTGGGAATTTCAAAGGTGATATTTTCTAAAATGCCATCTGTTTCAATGAGTGATGTACAACCGAGGCTTTTTAAATGATCAATCACTTGCTGTACTAAAATATCAGGAGCAGAAGCGCCGGCTGTCACGCCGATTGTCTGTGCATTTATCAACCATTCTTTGCGGATGTCAGAAGCAAAATCAATTAAATAAGCCTGTTTACTGTTTCGTCTTGCCAGTTCGGCTAGGCGATTGGAATTAGACGAATTTTTAGAACCAACGACAAAGACGATATCGGCACGTGATGATAGCTGTTTAACGGCTTGCTGGCGATTGGTTGTCGCATAGCAAATATCATTTTTGCGAGGGCTGCGAATATTAGGGAAACGTTTTTTTAAAGCAGTAATGATTTCGGCTGTATCATCAACCGATAACGTTGTTTGAGTGGTAAAGCAAAGGTTATTTTCGTTTTTTACCTGTAGCTTTTGTACATCATCAATCGATTCGATTAAATAGATGCCACCTTCGGGATTGCTATATTGTCCCATTGTACCATCTACTTCGATGTGACCTGCATGACCAATTAAAATGACTTCTTCGCCACGATAGCTTGATCGAGCAACTTCCATATGTACTTTGGTTACAAGTGGACAAGTCGCATCAAAAACGCGGAGTTTACGTTGTTTGGCTTCCTCGCGGATCGCTTTAGACACACCATGTGCTGAAAATATAAGAATGGTGTTGTCGGGTACTTCGCTAATATCTTCAATAAAAATCGCCCCTAACTCTTTTAGACGATTAACAACATAGCGATTATGTACAACCTCGTGGCGCACATAAACTGGTGCGCCAAATAATTCAAGTGCACGTTCAACGATGGTGATAGCACGATCAACACCAGCACAAAAACCGCGAGGATTAGCTAAAATAATTTGCATACTATACAGTCTTCTTCGGTTTTTTATAATTACAGATGATAAATAATCCAATACCTATGCAGATTGCACAGTCTGCGATATTAAAGGTTGGATAGTGCCAATCACCAAAATTGACATCAAGAAAGTCGACAACAAAACCATGATAAAGGCGATCAAATAAATTACCTAATGCACCACCTAAAATTAGTGATAATGAAAAATTTTCTAATTTTTGCTGACGAGTATTGCGGTATAACATATGCAAAATCACGGCACTGATAATCAAGGCGATAGCGGCAAGCATCGTACGTTGACCTTCAAGAATGCTAAAGGCAGCGCCAATATTGCGTACATAAGTAATTGAGAAGAAGGGTAATAGGTTCACTGATTCAAATAGCGAGAAGTTATTTAAAATCCAAAATTTACTTGCGATATCAATGATAAAAACAATGATTGCAAATAATAACCAGTAAAGTCCGTTATCTTTTTTCATATAAGTCTGTGCTCATTATTATGTTTCCGCCGACAATTGTCGGCGGAAAGGGTACTAGATAGCTATAAAGAGAGGCTATAGCTTATTTTAATGTGCTAAATGGCTTATCGCTATGCAAAATGTCGCACTTCGCCTTGGCCGTGAATGTTTTCTGCACAACGTTTACATAAGTGTGTTGTTGGCTCATTATCGACGGTATAGTGCCAACAACGAGGGCATTTATCACCTTGCGCCTTAGCGAGTTCAATTTTCAGTCCTTGAATATCGCTTTGCACAGCATTGGCTGGCGCTGCTTGTAATGGTTTTACGCTCGCTTGTGATGTAAGTAAGACAAAGCGTAATTCATTCTCTAATTTAGCTAATGTTGCGACAATATCTTCATCAGCATAGAGCGTAACAGCAGCTTCAAGAGCGCCACCAATCACTTTATCATTACGACCTTGTTCAAGCACTTTATTCACTTCGCTACGAATCGCTAAAATCTGCGCCCAATATTCGCTATTTAATGCTTCGTTATCTGACAAAGTAAATAGCGAGCTATACCACTCATCTTCAAAAACAAATTCTTGTTTGTTTGTCATTGGTAGATATTGCCAAATTTCGTCTGCGGTAAAGGATAAAATTGGCGCGATCCAACGAACCATCGCTTGTGCAATATGATATAAAGCCGTTTGGCAACTGTGGCGAGCAATACTATCGCTTTTAGCTGTGTACTGGCGATCTTTGATGATATCTAAATAGAATGATCCCATTTCGATTGAGCAAAATTGCATAATACGTTGCACCACTTTGTGGAAATCATAATTTTCATAAGCCTGAATGATCTGCTCTTGTGCTTCTTTTGCCATACTCACTGCCCAGCGATCAAGTACAACCATATCTTCTGGTTTAACCATATCTTTCACTGGATCGAAACCATTCAAGTTAGCGAGCAAAAAGCGAGCGGTATTACGGATTCGGCGATAACTGTCAGCAGCGCGTTTAATAATTTCATCTGAATAACTCATTTCGCCTGAATAATCGGTCGATGCAATCCATAAACGTAAAATATCGGCCCCAAGTTTGTTCATAACTTCTTGTGGTGTGACAATATTACCAAGCGATTTAGACATCTTGCGGCCTTGCCCATCAACCACAAAACCGTGAGTTAATACTTGCTTATAAGGTGCTTGGTTATTGATAGCCGTTGATAACATTAATGAAGACATAAACCAACCACGATGCTGATCAGAACCTTCTAGATAAAGATCGGCTTCATGCCCTTCAAACTCAGGGCGTGAGGCTACGACCGAATAGAATGTCGATCCTGAATCAAACCAAACATCTAATGTATCGGGCACTTTTCGATAATCTTCTGCATCAGGACCAAGCAGGTCTTTAATATCGGCATCCCACCAAGCTTGAATACCATTTTGTTCAACTAACTTAGCGACTTTTTCAACTAATGCCAACGTATCAGGATGAAGTTCTTCAGTCTCTTTGTGAACAAATAATGTCATTGGCACGCCCCACGTGCGTTGACGAGAAATGCACCAGTCTGGTCGATTGGCAACCATGGTTTCAATACGTGCTTGTCCCCAATCTGGGATCCAGCGAACTTGCTTGATCTCTTTTAATGAATTTACTCGTAAACCTTGTTTATCCATGCTGATAAACCATTGCGGTGTTGCGCGATAAATGACAGGAGTTTTATGACGCCAACAACAAGGATAGCTATGTACGATGTTTTCAAAGTGTAGTAACGCGTTATGCTCTTTTAATATTTCAACGACAACTTTATTGGCTTTGAATACAAATAAACCATCTAATCCGGCACCTGTACCCGGTAGGTAACAACCATTCCCTCCAACAGGATTTGCTACTTCAAGACCATATTTTTGACCGACCATAAAGTCTTCTGTACCATGACCAGGTGCGGTATGTACTGCACCTGTACCGGCATCAATAGTAACATGCTCGCCAAGTACCACAGGTTCATCAAAATCAAGGAATGGGTGTTTAAAACGTAATAATTCAAGTGCCTTACCTTGACAGCTACCTAACACTTTCCATTCACTGATATTGGCTCGTTTCATCACAGTTTCAACTAAATCAGTGGCTAAGATTAGGCACTCTTTATCATTGATTTGAACAAGTTGATATTCAAAATCTGCATTTAAAGCAATCCCTCGGCTAGCTGGTAATGTCCAAGGTGTGGTTGTCCAGATAACAGCATAAATGGTTAAATCGGTATTGATACCAAATTTATTCGCGACGGCTTGATTATCAACCGCTTTAAATTTTACATCGATTGCTGGTGATGATTTATCATAATATTCAACCTCGGCTTCCGCTAAAGAAGACATACAATCAGTACACCAATAAACCGGTTTTGCGCCTTTAACTAAATGACCATTTTCAATCACTTTACCTAAAGCACGAATGATGTTGGCTTCTGTATCATAATTCATGGTGCGATAAGGGTTTTGCCAATCACCAAGTACGCCCATACGAATAAAATCGGCTTTTTGTAGTTCAACTTGTGAGGCCGCATAATCACGGCAAATTTGGCGAAATTCAGCCGGAGATACTTTAACCCCTGGTTTACCAACTTGCTCTTCGACCTTTTGTTCAATTGGTAAGCCATGACAATCCCATCCTGGAATATACGGGGAATCATAACCGCTTAAGCCTTTTGATTTGATAATGATATCTTTGATAATTTTATTAACTGCATGACCAATATGAAGTTTACCATTTGCATAAGGAGGACCATCATGCAAAATAAAGGTTTTTTTTCCTTTTTTTTCTTGGCGGATTTTGCGATAAAGTTCCTTATCGTACCAATTTTGTAACATTGCAGGTTCGCGTTTAGCAAGATCGCCTCGCATTGGGAATCCTGTTTCAGGTAAATTCAATGTGTTTTTATAGTCTGTCATGCTGATTTATTCCAGTTAAATTTGTTGATACTACTTTTAATTGGTTAATTGTGCACTGATCTTTTTCGCAGTGCAAATATCTTGTGTAATTTGTTGTTTTAAATCTGTTAATGAATCAAATTTTTTCTCATCACGTAATTTTTGGACAAAAGTTATGTCTAAATATTGTCCATAAATATCCTCTGAAAAGTCAAATATATTCACTTCTAAAATAGCCTTTTTTCCATTAATGGTTGGTCTTAAACCAATATTGGCGATACCATGGTAATGCTGGTTGTTACAGATATTTTTGACTTTAACAAAATAGACACCTTGTAGCGCAGGCTTTTTTCGGTGTAAGTGGATATTGGCTGTTGGGGATCCTAATTGTCTAGCCAAAGCATTGCCATGGACTACGCGACCTTGTATTGTATAATCACGCCCTAGCAGACAATGAGCCAATTCAAAATCACTATTTAAAAGTGCTTGGCGAACAGCAGTACTACTAATACGAAAATTATTCCAAACCAATGTTGGCATGCTTTCTACTATAAAATCGTTGTTGTGGGCATATTGTTGTAGAAGATTGATATCCCCTTTACGGTCAAATCCAAATCGAAAATCATCACCGATGGTAATATATTTAGCTTGTAGCTTATTAATCAACCAATCTTGAATAAAATGATTTGCTGACATATGGGCAAATTTTTTTGTAAATGGAATAACAACAGTATAGTCAACACCTAACTTTTCAATAAAAATGATTTTTTCTTGGAATGAAGTTAACCGTGACGGTGCCTTATCTTGTGCAAAAAACTCTAGTGGTTGAGGCTCAAATAACATCACAACCGCAGGCAGTTTTCTTTTTTTTCCTTGTTTAATAATATGGTTAATTAATTGCTGGTGCCCTAAATGAACGCCATCAAAATTTCCCAAGGTTAAAACACATTGAGAGAATTGATTTTTTAAATTAGTTATACCACGGATAATCTTCATGAAAACAATGCTATTTATATTAAGTAACTAAGAATTATACCAATCTTTCTTGAAGATGCACGCAATATAAAGCTAGGTTTTACTGTTTTGCATCAAGCCTTTTACTCTATTTTACACAAAAGGCTTGCTGCTAAGTTATGCCTTAAACCGTTACTCGTCAAAAATAACGATTTATAAGATATAGCAAAAATACCGAGTTGTTGACACTTCATGATTAAAATAATCCGCTAAAAATGTATAAAGTGTTTTCTCCGAGATCACTTAAGCTTTTATTTTCTATCTTTTGTATATTTGTTGATTATGTTATATCTCTATTAAAATGCGTATCACAATTTCTGCTTTCCCATTCGTTTTTGGGTTAGCAGATTTCGTGAATTTTTCATTTATATGATGGGTATCTTTTTAATAATAAATGTTCGCCTGTTCTTTGATATTCACATCCGTTATCCAAATAAATAACCGTATCAAGATCTCGCAAAAAATCATTAACTCTAATAAATAAGTTGTTTTTGGTTTACTGTTTAATTTTGTTTTTAATTAATGGCACACGCTTGGTATCAACATATTGCATTTCGGCAAGATAGATTTTGTTATAGCGATTAGCCAAATCGGTGATGGCTATTTTTCATTTATGATGCCATCACCATATCTCTTGTCTGTGATAAGGCGTTAGTTTTGTTGTTTAGAACATGAGCATGTTATTTGCTAACTTTGTCAGCTCAGTTGTTCCCCCCCTTAAGTAGGGGCAATTTTTCTTTATCAGCTTGACCTTAATTTGCTCATAATTCCGTTCTCAGTTCAAAAATTAGAAACTCAGTACTAAAATCTAAGGATAGGTGCACAACCCATACTGAAGGTAAGTAGACGGATTGCTGTAAACAGAACCGAAGAGCGAGGAGACATAGAACTGCCTTAACCCTATTACATCACTTGTCCAGTAATTACTTTTCGATTTGGAAACAAAGCCCGAATTGGTATAACTTGTCATTTTTCCCCATTCGCTGAACAGGCCCGCACCAATTTGGCGCTGGTAAACGTTGTTACTTGATGACGGCTTGGCACCAATGGCTCCTTGACAAGTATCGCCTGAGCCTTTATTTGTACAAATTGCGTTGGTAACATCGTTTACTTTTATAAGCCTATAACCTATGCTAGTACACCAAGTTGCATGGTTGGAAATAGTTCTATTTTTATTTCCACGGCTAATAAACCACTTGCTCAAGACAAACCCATATCTTAGTGCTTCTCTACCAGAGATATCGTAACCGACTAACTCGAATGTCTGTGGTAAGGTTGGTTTTGTTATTTGACTTGGATTGTCGGCTTGCTGCTCGGCCTCGGTTGCCGTTGGTCCTGTTAGTACAACCCGAATAGTGTTACTATTTGCTTTGGGCGTCATGGTAGCGGTGATACCTCCATGTGTCACTGTTGGCCAAGCTAGTTGGTCAAATGCTCCTCCTATAACTAAATCAAAGAATAAACCATCAGCACCAGTGGTTGGGAAGTTACGATCATAAGATGTGGGTAAGGTAGATTGAACAAGAAACCCTTTACTTGGATTCCATATGTTTTCGGGACCGGCGTGACTCCCTGTTCCCAAATTATTCTGCCCATACTTCAATTCTGGCTTGGCATAGCAGATTTTGGGCGGTATGTTTGGGGAGATATAGTAAGTTGTCGTCTTGGTACTAAAAGTGTTGGTGTTAGGTACGCCGTACTTTGAACTGAACATGCCATCGGTGTTACTTAACACCACTTTATAAGGAGCTCTACAAATATCTAAGGTATCGTTGCGATCCACTATTTGGTTATCTCTATCCATAAAGCTAACACTTATACTGCCTGTTGCAGTCACGCCATTTTCTTCTTGTCCATCGCCATCATCATCACCCCAGTATTTATAAGGGGCATCAATGAGTCTTTCTAATCCTATTGAGTTGATTGATGTTGGCACAAACATGCCTATATTTGCTAAGGTATCAGTTGCATTAGGTAATACTATTGGTTTTTTTGTATTTGAAATGTTGGTTGATGGCGTAAAAGTTCTACCGTCCGGTAAAGTAATACTTAACAAACCTTCTGTCGTGCGAGCTTTGGTTCTACCTCCATCAAACGTTAAATATGGTGCTGAGCCTTGAATAATATTTGTAGTAGTAGCTGATAACGCCTGAGTATTTAATGAATATGACAATAGCAATGCTAATGTTAAAGGAAATTTTGATGATACTAATGAAGTTAAAGAGAAAACTTGGTTAAAGTAATATTTAGAACTATTTAAGACATCAAACTGCCAGCGCCGGTGCCTACAATGATAATGCATATCTCCTCCGTCAATTAATTCCTTATTTTATCTTTTTCTATAATTATCAGCTCGCAAAATAAGCTAATTTTATTTTTAATCACCAAAATTATAACGCCTTAAAAAAATTGTTCACCTTTTAAATAGAAAAATTTGTAAAGAAATATAAATACTACAATCAGTCTCACGTTTTGTATAAAAAAACAATTTTTTGGTTCTTTTTTGTGGATATTTATACTGGCGTTATTTTTATCGTTAACTGTTTGAAAGCCCCAAAACCTATCTGACAAAAAAAATGAAATGCTCCATGCTAGTTACTTTACTAAGTAAAACGAAGATGAATTAAAGCGACAAATAGGTAATTGCTAAGATAATATTGCTAGAGTATAGGAATTACTCGCGTTATTTACAGTAATTTGAGAAACTAAAATAATCAATATACATAAAAAACAAAATTAACGTCTTATCGCCAGCAAGAGATATGGCAAGTATCATAAAGAAAAAATAACTGTCACCGATTTGGTTAAACGCTTTGTGAGCAATCTTCCAACCATGTATAACGAGTCAAAAAAGCCCGATTGAAGATAAATCTAATCTGGCAAATAAAACACGATAACAAAACTTATCTGGACGAAATATTCACAAAATCTACCCACCCAAAAGCGAATAGGAAAGCAGAAAGCGTGATACGCACTTTAATGGAGAGATGGCATAATCAGGAAATATTTCAAAATAAAAAATATATAAAACAAAACATTAATCAATTTTTAGGAAAACGCCTTATGTGTTTTTAGCCGATTATTTTAATCATGAAATATAAACACTCCAGCGTTTTCTTACATATAATATCAATAATGGTTTAGTGCTCGTAAAAACTCTTGTCTTGTACTTGGATTTGTTTTAAAACCCCCTCCAAGCGCTGTGGTGGTTGTCGTGCTGCTCGAATCTTTAATGCCTCTGGCTTTTACGCAATAATGGGTCGCATCAATTGAAACTGCAACATTGACTGTACCAAGTAACGTTTGCAGAGCAACTAAAATTTGCTGCGTTAACCTTTCTTGTACTTGGGGGCGTTGTGAAAAAAACTCAACGATACGATTGATTTTCGATAAACCAATCACTTTATCTTTCGGAATATAAGAAACGGTAGCTTTGCCGTCGATGGTAACAAAATGGTGTTCACAAACACTGGTTAGTGTAATATCGCGAACAGTTATCATCTCGTCAACTTGCATTTTATTTTCGATTAGCGTGATTTTCGGAAAATTTTCATAATAAAGACCTGAAAAAATCTCATCAACATACATTTTTGATACACGATGAGGCGTCTCGGCAAGACTATCATCAGTCAAATCCAGCTCCATTAATTTCATAATTTCACGGAAGTGAGCCTCGATTTTTGCTTTACGCTCACTATTATCCATAGCTAGACGGCATGATGGTGTTTCAAGGTTTTTAGCGGCTAGTGCTTCTTTGACTTTTTGCGCAGCAAGAGTTAATTCTGTCATTTATCAAATACTCAGGCGAAATTAGAGGCAATATTATATAACACTCGTGATGTAATATACAGTTCTTACAGATTTTTATACTAAAACGCATAGTTTCCTGAAACTTTTTTACATTATATTATTGTCTTCCTAAGAATATTCTAGCTAATTAGGTTATACTATCAGTCATTGAATTGACTAACGTTTTAGGTAACCATAATGCCAAATAATACACCGATTATTTTAATTGATGGATCATCTTATCTTTACCGTGCTTTTTTTGCATGTCCTCCATTAACAAATGCCAAAGGTGAGCCAACAGGCGCTATTTTTGGTGTGATTAATATGGTTCGTAGTTTAATTAATCAATACAACTCTTCCCATATTGCTGTGGTATTTGATGCCAAAGGGGGATCATTTCGTAACGAGATCTATAGCGAATATAAAGCTACCCGAGAGGCAATGCCCGAAAATCTTCGTCCCCAAATTGAACCTATTCACACTATTTTGAAAGCCATGGGTTTACCACTACTTTGCATTGATGGTGTCGAAGCAGATGATGTCATTGGTACACTAGCTAGACAAGCAGAAAAGGAAAATCTTGAAGTGTTGATTAGTACTGGCGATAAAGACATGGCTCAGTTGGTGAGTGATAAAATCACGCTTATTAATACCATGAATAATACGATTCTTGATCCAAAAGGCGTTATGGAAAAATTTGGTGTTCCACCCGAAAAGATGATTGATTATTTAGCATTAAGAGGGGATTCTTCCGATAATATCCCTGGTGTACCGGGCATAGGGGAAAAAACGGCACAAAGTTTATTATCTGAATTTGATGGCATAAAAGATATTTATAATCGATTGGATGATATTGAAAAATTATCGATCCGAGGCGCTAAATCTTTAAAGAAAAAATTGATTGATAATCAAAATGATGCAGATCTTTCTTATTTACTCGCAACAATCAAAACCGATGTGAAGTTAGATTTTACCAATGAGCAATTATTGGTAGGGGATATTGACGTTAAGGCTCTAATTGAGTTGTTTAATTACTATGGTTTTCATCGTTGGCAAAAAGAATTAATTGGTGGTACCTTTTTAAAACAGCAAAAAAATACTGCGGTAGAAGCCGATGATAATTTCTTCTTCTCTACTCAAGAAGAACAACTTACACCAACTTCACAAAACACAGAAACTGATTATCAATGCATATTAACCAATGAACAACTAGATGAATGGCTTGTAAAATTAACAAATAGGAAGCAATTCGCGTTTGATACTGAAACCGATAATGTAGATCATGTGCATGCTAAATTAGTAGGCATATCACTCAGTGTTGAACCTTATCAAGCGGCTTATATTCCACTTGCTCACCAATATTTAGGTGTTCCGAAGCAATTGCCGCTCAATGATGTTTTAGCTAAATTAAAACCGATATTTGAAAATCCTAAAATCGCAAAAATTGCCCAAAATGCGAAATTTGATTACAGCGTGCTGGCAAACTATGGCATAACAGTGCAAGGGATTGCGTTTGATACCATGATTGAATCTTATGTATTAAACAGTAATGACCGTCATGATATGGATAGTTTGGCAAATCGCTATTTGAATCACAAAACCATTACTTATGATGAATTAACTAAATTTGATAAAATTCGAGTGACTATTGATAATATTGATGTAATAAAAACGACGCAATATGCTGCTGAAGATGCCGATATCACGTTACAATTGCATAATAAGTTATGGCCTGATCTTGAACGAGACCAAAAATTAAAAAATCTATTCACTAATATTGAAATGCCACTCACCATTATAATAGCCGAAATGGAAAGAACCGGTGTTTTGATTGATGCCAAGTTATTAAATAAGCATTCTACTGAATTGAACAACAAATTGAACGAAATTCAAGAAAGATTACAATTGTTGGCAGGTGAAAATTTTAATCCCGCATCACCTAAACAAATTCAAGCTCTTTTATTTGATAAGCATCAATTACCGATACTCAAAAAGACACCAAAAGGCGAACCGTCAACTAGTGAAGATGTTTTGAGTGAGCTCGCTAATCAATACGAATTGCCGCGCATGATTTTGCTTTATCGTAGTTTAGCTAAGTTAAAAAATACTTATACCGATAAATTACCATTGATGATTAGCCCTATCGATCATCGGATCCACACTAATTATAATCAAATCGGTACAATAACGGGTCGATTGTCGTCAAATGAGCCAAATTTACAACATATTCCAGTGAGAACCGAAGAAGGGCGCCGAATTCGACAGGCATTTGTTGCGCCAAAAGGTTATAAGATTATTTCTGCTGATTATTCGCAAATTGAATTACGTATCATGGCGCATCTATCACAAGATAAAAGCTTACTTAACGCTTTTGCTAACGATAAAGATATTCACCGAGTGACAGCTAGCGAAATTTTAGATAAATCTGAATCTGAAGTCACTTTTGAAGAGCGAAGACGGGCAAAAGCAGTTAATTTTGGATTAATTTACGGTATGAGTGCTTTTGGTTTATCTAAACAAATTAATATTACTCGTAAAGAAGCAAGCTTTTATATCGATCGCTATTTTGAACGTTACCCAGGCGTTCAAACTTATATGGACGAAACCCGCCAGCAAGCAGCAGAACAAGGTTATATTGAAACTTTATCTGGTCGACGTTTGTATCTTCCTAAAATTAAATCAGGAAGTGGTATTGAACGTCGCGGTGCTGAGCGTGCCGCTATTAATGCGCCAATGCAAGGCACGGCGGCCGATATTATCAAAACAGCGATGATTAAGGTAAGTGAATGGATTAAAAGCCTACCTGTAGGTAATATTAGGATGGTGATGCAAGTCCACGATGAACTCGTATTTGAAGTAAAAGAGGAATTGGTTGAACAGTATCGAACTCAAATAAAATCGATTATGGAAAATTGTTATCAGCTATCTATACCATTAAAAGTGGATGTCGGCGTGGGTGATAACTGGGATGAAGCACACTAATGAGGCTAGATCAGCACTAAATAAATCAGCCTTGACTTAAATAAAATGGCTAAGTGTTAATTTTATACTGAAACACATGCTTTTCTGAAACTTTTTTACACAGCATGGCTTAATTTTCTAACATTAATGGTACTATTGCCGAAACCTTTCGGCGTGTTAGAATAGGTAACTAAATCAAATTTATATCAAAATGTTATTCTGTCAGAGCAACAGGCAGAATAAGAAAAGGGAGCGCAAGCCGCAGTCTGGTTAATTAGGCGCTCGTTTTTGTTATTTTTAGGATTATTTCATGAAAATCAAAACCCGTTTTGCACCCAGCCCAACAGGCTATTTACACGTAGGTGGTGCTCGTACCGCACTTTATTCTTGGCTTTATACTCGCCATGCAAAAGGTTCATTTGTATTACGTATTGAAGATACCGATCTTGAGCGTTCAACACCAGAAGCGATTGAAGCAATAATGGAGGGTATGAATTGGTTAAAATTATCATGGGATGAAGGTCCTTATTATCAAACTAAACGTTTTGATCGTTATAATCTCGTTATTGACGAAATGTTAACCAAAGGTACAGCTTATCGTTGTTACTGTTCTAAAGAACGCCTTGACCAGCTACGTGAAGAACAGATGGCGAAAGGTGAAAAAGCGCGTTACGATGGTCATTGCCGTTGTGATTCGGTACAAAAAGAACATTCTCATGATGAACCTCATGTTGTTCGTTTTGCTAATCCTATTGATGGTACCGTTATCTTTAATGATTTAATCCGAGGACCGATTGAGATCGCCAATAAAGAGCTTGATGATCTTATTATTCGTCGCACAGACGGTTCACCAACTTATAATTTCTGTGTGGTTGTTGATGATTGGGATATGGAAATTACCCATGTTATTCGTGGTGAAGATCACATCAACAACACACCTCGTCAGATCAACATTCTCAAAGCGTTAGGTGCACCATTGCCTGAGTATGGGCACGTATCGATGATTTTAGGGGATGATGGACAAAAATTATCTAAACGCCATGGTGCGGTCAGTGTAATGCAATATCGTGATGACGGTTATTTACCCGAAGCGCTACTTAACTATTTAGTACGCCTTGGGTGGTCGCATGGCGATCAAGAAATCTTCTCAGTGCCTGAAATGATTAGTTATTTTTCATTAAATGCAGTGAGTAAATCAGCCAGTGCATTTAATACTGAAAAATTACTTTGGTTAAATCACCATTATATTAATCATTTAGATGCAGATTATGTTGCTCAGCATTTAGTTTGGCATATGAACCAACAAGGCTATGATTTAGCTAATGGTCCCGATCTTATTACTATCATTAAGCTATTTGGCGAACGTTGTAAAACGCTGAAAGAAATGGCTGAATCTTGTTCTTATTGTTATCAAGACTTTGCTGATTTTGATGCAGATGCAGCTAAAAAACACCTTCGCCCCGTGGCTAAACAACCATTAGAAACACTTAAAGCCAAAATTGAAGCGATCGCCGATTTTGATTGGCAAATAGATAAAATTCATCATGCCATTGAACAAACGGCAGCTGAACTGGATGTTGGTATGGGAAAAGTCGGCATGCCACTACGCGTTGCAGTAACCGGTATCGGGCAATCACCATCGGTTGATGCAACTGTTTTTGCCGTTGGTAAAAAGCGCACGCTTGCTAGAATTGATAAAGCTCTGGCATATATTACTCAGCGTGAGCAATCTCAAAATTAATCTATTTATTGCAGGGTAATGCCTGCAATTATTTTCGCCAAATCGAGCACTTCTATGGTTCGCTTAAAAAAACGCTATTGGATCTCACTAAGTATCTTATTTTTGATCGCATTGTTTTGCTTATATGGGTGGCACTATTGGCAGTCATTTAAGCAGAAACATGGAATTATGGTCGATTGGCATGATGCTAGCCTTGGTTTTGATGGCCTTACTTTTGATGAACTTACTGTTAGCAAGCAATCTCAAATCTCTATAACAGCTAAAAATCTATTAATTTCATGGTCATATTTATCTGCAAATAATTTAGATATCCACTGGCAAGTAAATCAATCTGAAACGGTCGTAGATTCTGTCGAAAATGTAGTTGATACTGCTACTGATAATCTTAATCAATCCGATCTTGATCTCTCTTTGATTCCAACGATTATTTATTGGTCACCTAAGACGATTCATATAGATACATTGCGATTTTATGAACAAGATAAAAAACAATTCGATTTAAAAGTCGATATCAGTAAACAGCAAGAAGCGATACAACTGAATGTAGCAACCAATACCCAAGAGATCGCACAATTGTCAGCTACTTTGTTGGTTAATCAAACAGCTTCACGTTTTGATATACAAAACGGTCTTTTTAAAACATCTTTAAAGCCATTTGGTCTAGAAAATAGCAACTTAACATTACCATTTACTGGTTGGGTATCTGCTGATCAATTGGCATTAACAACTTCAGATAACGCCTCAATTAGCTTTGATAAAGCGAATATTTCTAACGATTTACTCCTTGGTTCTGGCACAGGGCATTTGAATATGCAACTTCAATCAAAAATTCCGTTTGATAGCAATAAACTCTCTGTTATAGCAATGCTAACGGTTAATAAGCTCAATGGTATTTATAAAAGTAGTGAAATCAAATCGGTGACAGGTAATGTCAATATTATTGTTAAAGATAACCGATTTACGATTTCAACGCCGGCGTTAAATGTTCAAGAAGTAAACATGGGTATCGCCTTTGAAAAGCTAAAATTAGCTGGAAGTTATTCCGCTTCATTCAAAGCACCTAGCAAAGGAATAGTTACTTGGAAAAAGCTTCAAGCTGATATTTTTTCTGGCTCAGTTTTTATTGAACCGAGTAAATTGAATTTAGCTAAATTACCCCAACAATTAAATTTAAAGATAAAACAGATACAATTAAAAGATATTCTTGCTAAATATCCAACCGAAGGGCTTGCTGGCGACGGTACAATTGATGGTTTTTTACCGATTACATTATTAAAAGCGAAAACAAAGAGTGAGGCGGCATTTGAACTGGCAATTAAAAATGGGCAGCTAACCACAATTAATCAAGGTTATTTACAGTTTGAAAATTCAGCCTTAAAAAATTATGCGCAAAATAACCCAAATATGAAAATACTCACTGATATTATTAAAAACTTTCATTATACTAAATTACAAGGTACAGTTGATTACGCCAACGACATTGCTAAATTGAAATTGAATATTCAAGGAAGTAATTTAGATGTTGAAAATGGCAAAGCAGTGAATTTAAATATCAATCTTGAAGAAAATATGGCTAAATTGCTGATGAGCTTACAGTTATCAGATCAAATTAGTGAGCCAGTTCGTAAACGAATTCAAGCACGTTTAAAAAAGGAAGCTTCAAAATAAGAGGTTATTTTATGGTACGAAATGTTATTGCAATAATGATGCTAAGTAGTGCGTTAATCGGATGTTCGCCAACAGTAAAAGTGCAAGCGCCGAGCGAACCGATTAATATCAATTTGAATGTTAAGATAGACCATGAAATTAATATTAAGGTTGATAAGGCGTTAGATAATATCATCAATAAATCTGGATTATATTAAATTAATCGGTTTTATTTTCATCTATCCTTTTGAATGTGACTAATAGAAAAACCTGTATTCGCATTCAAATTAATAAAATATGATGTATTTATTAAGGAGTTTGTTATGACTATTTGTAAAAAAGCAACTGTAGCATTATTGTCTGTCTTTTTGTCTTTTTCTGCGTTTGCATTAAATTTAGAGCAAGCTATTGATTCATTGAGTCAAGCCAAAGCACAAGGTATCGTTGGCGAACAGGCTGATGGTTATTTAGGTGTTGTGAAAAATGCAGGTAATGCCACCGAAATTGCGCAACTGATTAATCAAGCTCGTAAAGCACAGTATCAAAAAGTGTCCGCTGAAAGCAATGTTCCTTTAAGTGAAGTAGAAAAAAAAGCGGGTAGTAAAGCGCAAGAAAAGACCCCAGCAGGTCAATATATAAAGCAACAAGGTCAATGGTTAAAAAAATAATCATCACTTTTTGCAACGATAGAAAAAGTATAATGACATTGTACTTTAATTGTGTATTAATAATGTGTATGCTGTTTGTTTAAATATTTGTTCATTATCTTTTTATATTTAATAAAAAAGATGTGAAGTTTTTATCTAGTTAGTTTTTTTACTTGTAATAGTATCGCTTATGCGATTTGAAATGGAGAAAATCAATGTGTTCGATTTTAGGTATTCTTGATATTAAATCAGATCCAGAACAACTACGAACAAAAGCATTAGAGCTATCATGTCTACAGCGTCATCGTGGTCCTGATTGGTCTGGTATTTTTGCGTCTGATAAAGCTATTCTTGCTCATGAACGTTTATCAATTGTGGATGTTAATACCGGATCTCAGCCTCTTTATAATAAAGATAAAACTCTAGTTTTAGCGGTGAATGGCGAAATTTATAATCATCAAGAACTCCGAAATCAGTACAAAGATCGTTATGAGTTTCAAACCGGTTCAGACTGTGAAGTAATTCTTGCTTTATATCAAGAAAAGGGTATTGACTGTCTTGACGAATTACAAGGCATGTTTGCGTTTATCCTTTATGATATTAATAAAGGTAGCTATTTTATTGGTCGTGATCATATCGGTATTATTCCAATGTATACTGGTCATGATGAAAATGGCACATTTTATGTTGCCTCTGAAATGAAAGCACTCGTGCCTGTTTGTAAAACAATTGAGGCTTTTCCTCCAGGATGTTACTTATCTAGTACCGAAGGTGAAATCAAAACCTACTACAAACGTGACTGGATGGATTATGACAATGTTAAGGATAATAAAACAGACATCAATGAACTTCGCCTTGCATTAGAAGAGTCAGTAAAAAGTCATTTGATGTCTGATGTGCCTTATGGTGTGTTATTATCAGGTGGACTTGATTCTTCAGTCATTTCAGCAATCACTAAAAAATTCTCAGCGCGCCGTGTTGAAGATCACGAAAAATCAGAAGCATGGTGGCCGCAGTTGCACTCATTTGCAGTAGGTCTAAAAGGTGCACCCGATCTTAAAGCGGCGCAAGCGGTTGCGGATCATTTAGGTACAGTTCATCATGAAATTAACTTTACTATTCAAGAAGGTATTGATGCCATTCGTGATGTAATTTATTTCATTGAAACTTATGATGTAACAACTATTCGCGCGTCCACACCGATGTATTTAATGGCACGTAAAATCAAAGCTATGGGCATTAAAATGGTACTATCTGGTGAAGGTGCTGATGAAGTGTTTGGTGGTTACCTTTATTTCCACAAAGCACCAAATGCCAAAGAGTTCCATGAAGAAACCGTACGCAAATTAGCGGCACTGCATATGTATGATTGTGCTCGTGCTAATAAAGCGATGGCGGCGTGGGGCGTTGAAGCGCGCGTTCCATTCCTTGATAAGAAATTCTTAGATGTTGCTATGCGCATTAATCCAAAAGATAAAATGTGTGGTAGTAATGGCAAAATGGAAAAACACATTGTCCGCGAAGCATTTGAATCTTACTTACCAGCATCGGTTGTTTGGCGTCAAAAAGAGCAATTCTCTGACGGTGTGGGTTATAGCTGGATTGATACATTAAAAGAGATTGCCGAAAGTAAAATTACTGATCAGCAATTAGAAAATGCAAAATTCCGCTTCCCGTACAATACGCCGACTTCAAAAGAAGCCTATATGTATCGTGAGATTTTTAATGAACGGTTCCCACTTGAAAGTGCAGCACATTGTGTGCCTGGTGGTCCAACAGTTGCTTGCTCAACTGCGAAAGCGATTGAATGGGATGAATCATTTAAGAACCTAAACGATCCGTCTGGACGTGCGGCAGTTGGTGTTCATAACGATGCATATAAAAAATAATTGATTAGATTTTAAAAAACAGATTAAAAAAGGGCATGGTTGCCCTTTTTTATTGATTGAATCTATGTGCTCTCCTTTCTGATATTTAGTTTCATATTTCTCTTTTCGTCAATATTTATCTAGGATTTTTATACTAACAAGATTTGCCATTCATTGAGTTGAGTCTATTTTTTAGTGAGTAATTGTTCAATATGTGATCTAAATTCACTTTTTTCTTAAATTAATTAACTATACTTAATGTTACCAGTCACATAACGACTGGGTGGAAAGTAAACAATGTTTATTTTCCAATAAATATAATTGTAAGAGTGGTAATTTATTAACTAGGAGCATTGAGTGAAAAATTATAGAATTGCAATAATCAACTCAAGTAGTTTTGGAAAATATTTTCCAGATCATTTAAAACGATTAGAAAAAATAGGTGAAGTAAAACATTTTACTTTTGAAAATAGTATTTCTGGAAAAGAATTAGCTGATGCATTGCAAGGGATCAATATTGTCATTGCCAGTGTCAGGCCATTTTTTGATAAAGTGTTTTTTGATAATAAAAAAGATCCTTTATTTTTACTTTCTCGCCATGGAATAGGGTTTAATAACGTCGATGTTATTGCTGCTAAAGAGCATGGTACGATCGTTACTATTGTTCCCCCTTTAGTTGAGCGAGATGCGGTTGCTGAAAATGCAGTAACGAATTTACTAGCATTAATTAGACAAACAGTTCAATCTCAAGCGGCTGTTAAGTCAAATGAATGGAAAAAAAGAGCCTCTTTTCTAGGCGTTAATGTTACGGGTAAAGTTGTTGGTGTTATTGGATGCGGTAATATTGGTAGTCGGGTCGCAGAAATATTTAAACACGGCTTTAATACTCGGTTACTTGTGGTTGATCCTAAGGTCAATAAAGAATGGGCACATAAAAATAATATCGAAATTGTTGAATTAGATTATTTGCTTCAAAATTCCGACATCATCTCTTTAAATGCATCACTGAATGAAACAAGCTACCATATCTTAAAAGAGCCTCAATTTTCTTTAATGAAAAAAGGTGTCTATATTACGAATACTGCACGAGCTGAATTGATTGATGAAAGTGCGTTATTAAATGCACTTGATAGTGGTATTGTTGCGGGACATGCAACTGACGTAATGTATGTCGAACCTTCATATAACGATCATCCTTTAGTTAAACACCCTAAAGTACTTGTTACACCTCATACTTCCGCTTATGCCATTGAATGTCTGCAAGGTATGGGGGAAAAGTGTGTACAAGATGTAGAAAACTTTGTTAATAATTTAGAACTACAATCAGTTGTTTCTTAAAAAGTTATTTAACATTTTAAGTAATAACAAAAAATATTAAGGAGTCTATATATGCAAGAAATGCATGTAACGTTTCTTCAAGCGGCGATTATTTCCATATGGGTTGCAATGGTTATGTCACGGGGATTGGGTGGCGCAACCTTAACGTTAAGGTTTACCCCAATGATGACAGGTTTAATTGTTGGTGTTGTTTTTAATGATATTCCAAACGCCATGATAACAACTGCCGCAATACAATTAATTTACATGGGCGTTTTTTCGCCAGGTGGTCAAATGCCATCAGAGCCAGCTATTGCAACTGCTGTTGCTGTTCCTGTTGCGTTGCTTGGAAATATGGAGCCAACCGCTGCGGTTGCAGTTGCTGTACCAGTTGGTTTATTAGGATCTTACTTGTATCAACTAAGATTTTTCTTTAACACTATGATTATGAAATTAACTGAAAGATATGCGCAAGAAGCAAATAGTTCAGGATTAACTCTTTCTATCATTATATTACCAATAATTTGTAGTTTTGCCTTATTTGTTCCGTTTATGTTTGTTGCACTATATTTTGGAGCACCGATTATTGCTGATGTCATTAAATCCAATGCTGGGGGAGTGGTTTTCCATATTCTTAACGTTATTGGTGGTGGTCTTGCCGCAGTTGGTATTGCATTAACCATTTATGTTATTGGTAAAAAGAGCTACATCATTTTCTTCTTATTGGCTTATTTTATGGCAGTAATGGCCAAACCACTGAATATAACAATGGTAACTTATGCGATTGTTGGAGCTATTGTTGCCTTTATTTTTGTTCTTGCAAAAAGTGAAGCAGTAAATTCTGCGGCGGATCAGCCTAGAAATAATTCAAATAATAGCAATCAAGATGATGACGATTATTAATCTACAGTGATTTGATGAATCAATTAGATAGAGGAATTTTATAATGACAGAAATAGTACAAGAAAGCATTGATCTAAAACCAGAGACTATTACTAAAAAGGATATAACTTTTGCTTGGTTACGATGGTATTATGCCAACGAAATCCCACACTCATTTGATCGTTATCTTGCAGCATCATTGATGTGGGGGTTAATGCCAATCCTTAAAAAATTATATAAATCAAAGAGTGAACTGGCAGCAGCTTACCAACGACATTTATTGTTTTTTAATACTCAAATAACTTGGGGGGGAGGAACAATTTCAGGAATTATGGCCTCTCTTGAATCAGTTCGAGCCGATGAGGTTTATCAAAACAAACCAATCAGTATTGATGATGATGTTCTTTATAATACTAAAGCGGGTTTAATGGGAGCATTAGCTGGCATTGGAGATGCGATTGACTCGGGTACTATACAATATATTTTTATTGCAATAGCACTTCCTTGGGCACAAGAAGGATTAGCAATTGGTGCGTTGTTCCCTTTCTTTGCTTTTGTAATATATCAACTTTTTGTGGGATATTATTTTGCGCAATTAGGATTCAAATTAGGTAGAAATGCCGCTACAGAAGTGGTGGGTAACAAAATGCAAATGCTTATAGAAGGCTTATCTATTTTAGGTCTATTTATGATGGGAATTTTAGCTGCCAGCTATATTAAAGTCTCATCAAGCTTAAAATTTACCTTATCAGGCAAAGATTTCGTTATACAAGATACATTAGATAAAATTTTACCTGGTGCGTTACCGCTCATTGTTGTAATGGGATTATATTTTTATTTTTCTAAGAAAGGTTTAAAAGTCACCAGAGCATTAGTTGGATTAACCATTATACTAGGTGTTTTAGCTGCAATTGGCATTTTATAAAATAGTGATATAAAAAATAGAGGTTTTAAATTATGGGAAAAGTTGTTTTAGCTCGTGTAGATAGTCGTCTTATTCATGGTCAAGTCGCAACTAATGTTTCTAAAGCGGCCGGTGCTAATGCCTTATTCGTTGCCGATGACTATTCAGCAAATGATGAGTTTACAAAAAATATCATTTTAGGTGCTGGTGCTAGCACAGGCCATAAAATCAGAGTATTAAAAGAAGATGGCGCTGTAAGATATTGGAATGATCGCAAATATGATGATTTTAATGTTATCTTAATTACTAAAAATATTGAGATAATGTATAAAATTATTAAAGCTGGGGTACCAATAACTAATCTTAATATTGGTGGTTTACCATTAGTACCTGGCGCAACTTCAATAATTAAAGAAGTATCGATTAACAAAGAGCAACTTGATCTATTGATCGATTTAAAAAAGAGTTTCCCTAATATGGATATCTATTTTCAAGCAACGCCTTCATTGAAAAAAGTCACATTAAATGAAGCAATCAAGATGTTTGAATAATATAGGATGGTAAAAATGATAGGCGTGTTATTAATTAGCCATGGCAAGATGGCTTTAGGAATAAAAGATAGTGTAACAATGATTGTTGGGGAACAAGACAAATTTGAATCATTATCACTTAACCCAGGGCAAGATATTAATCAATTAAAAACGGATTTATTTAATTGTAGCAAATCGTTAGATTCTGGCGATGGTGTTTTAATTTTTGTCGATCTCTATGGTGCTTCTCCTTATAACGCATCAATGCAATGTGTGCCACAATGGCATGATCTTGGCATGAATGTTCGCGTTATTACTGGTATGAGCTTGCCAATGGTAATTAATGCAGTATGCAATAGAGATTCGCTATCACTGCAAGAGTTGACAAAAGAGTGTATTGAATCAGGGCATGAAAACATTCAAGATGCTATTGCAAATATTATGCATTCTAACAAATCTGAAAGTGAAGACGATTATTAAATAGTTTAATTTAACTAATAATATTATTTATTAAGTTGATAGTTTTTAGTCTATACCTATCAACTTATTTTTTATCTTCATAGTTAATTGGATTGTATAAAGGTTTATTCACTATATTATTTTAAATTTTATATTTAGATAGTTTATTAAAAATGGAAATACTTAAAGATCTTGTTCTACGATATTGCGTCATCTTTGGCAAACGGTTTTCTTCTAAAGAAAAGATTGCTTTTTTAAGAGTGATATCTAAAGAACTCAGTCAATTAGGCTATATAGTTGATGCAAAACTGGCTAAATTGAAATTAGCCACAAGACGGTATGAAAGCTACTACAATGCTTATATTGGTGATTTAAATAAAGCTGAATTAATCATCTGCACTTATTATGATACGGCTATTAACTGTTTTAATCTTCAAAAAAACTACGCATTTACACCGCAATTTAATAAATTAAATTACTTTATCAGTATTGCGCCTATTGTTTTTTTATTTATTATATCGCTGATATTAAATTATTTTGTCTTTCTTCCAAATATTAGTACTCAAGGCTTTTTTAGCATTGCTGGTATTAGCTCAATTATTTCAACTGTTTTGCTATTTTTTGTTGTATTTAAATTTAAGAGCGGCATTCCTAATCAAAAGAATTTTGTTTGTAATTCATCAAGTATTATTACTATTATTAACTTGATTAACCAACTCGACAAAAAAGACAAGAAAAAAATAGCCTTTGTTTTATATGATGGAGGGAACAGTAGTCAATATGGCTTAAAAATGCTGGAAAGCTACTCTAGCCAAATAAAAGACAAAAAATTTATTTTTATAGACAGTATTGGTAATGGCAATGATTTAATTTATCTAAAACCACAAGGATCGGCTCTACAAATAGAAGACAAAACTATTTATACAGGAAAAATGGAAACCCAATTACCTAATTACATCATGATCACATCTGGTGATATAGATAAAGATGGTAAAATTGTTATTAATAATGCTCATTCATCAAAAGACAACTATTTATCTAACGAAATAATCGAAAAACATACCCAGTCGCTTCATGATGTATGCCGTTCATTAACAACTCGTTATGCCAATAAAAATCAAAAATAGTATTTGAGTAGAGGGAAAGCGATCACATCTACCAACCGATTGGGTAGATGTGATAGATAAATTAATGTGCAGCGCCTTTTGGTGCACCAATAGGTAAAATGGTTCGACCGTATTGCTCATTAATCACTTCAGCCATAGCTAAATAAATGGCACTTGCGCCACAAAGAATACCTTCAAAACCAGCGATATGGAGAATGTCATGGTTACCTGAAATATTACCAATAGCTAATAAAGCAAATAACACGGTTAAACTAGCAAAAACAAATTGTAATACGCGGTTACCTTTTAATGTGCCAATAAACATAAAGCCAGTAAAAATACCCCATAAAGCAAGGAAGATACCGACAAAAGTTGCATCAGATGGTGCTGTTGCTGGCGAAGTAGGTAAGTACCAAATGCCCACTAACGCAATCCAAAAGAAACCATAAGAAGTAAATGCTGTTGTACCAAACGTATTGCCTTTTCTAAATTCTAAAATACCAGCAATGACTTGAGCAAGACCACCATAAAAAATACCCATTGAGACAATGACTGTCATAACTGGGAAAAATCCAGCATTATGAATATTTAATAAAATTGTTGTCATACCAAATCCCATTAAACCAAGTGGGCCAGGATTTGCAAGTTTTGTTTGTTCCATAAGGATCCTATAAGTTAAGTTTGATGATTAAAAAAGAGCGGCAATAATAAGTGCAGAAAACGCGATAATCAAGATTTCAGGGGAAATTATTTTTTTGTCCCCCTTGATATTAATAATAATGTTCCCATTTATGTGAAAACAAAAACATTTCTTTGTGAAATAAAGGCTTGAAAATTAATATTTAAGACCTATATACAAGAAATAAAATACAGATTTTGAGGAGAAAAGATTATGGGTAAAATTATTGGTATTGATTTAGGTACAACAAATTCATGTGTTGCTGTCATGGACAATGGCCAAGCAAAAGTATTAGAAAATGCAGAAGGCGATCGTACAACCCCTTCCATTATTGCTTATACTCAAGATGGTGAAATCTTAGTTGGTCAACCAGCAAAACGTCAAGCAGTAACTAATCCACAAAATACATTATTTGCCATTAAACGTTTAATTGGTCGTCGTTTTGAAGATGCCGAAGTACAACGCGATGTTAGCATCATGCCATATAAAATTGTAAAAGCCGATAATGGTGATGCATGGGTTGATGTTAAAGGTCAAAAAATTGCGCCACCACAAATTTCTGCCGAAGTATTAAAGAAAATGAAAAAAACAGCAGAAGATTATCTTGGTGAAGCGGTGACTGAAGCGGTAATTACTGTTCCTGCTTATTTTAACGACGCACAACGTCAAGCAACCAAAGATGCTGGTCGTATTGCTGGACTTGATGTAAAACGTATCATCAACGAACCAACAGCTGCAGCCCTTGCTTATGGTTTAGATAAAGATGTAGGTAACCGTACTATTGCTGTTTATGACCTTGGTGGTGGTACATTTGATATTTCTATTATCGAAATCGACGACGTTGATGGTGAAAAAACCTTTGAAGTATTAGCAACAAATGGTGATACTCACTTAGGTGGTGAAGATTTTGACTCACGCTTAATCAACTATTTAGTTGACGAATTTAAACGTGAACAAAACTTCGATCTAAAAAATGATCCGCTAGCAATGCAACGTTTAAAAGAAGCGGCAGAAAAAGCAAAAATTGAATTATCATCAGCACAACAAACTGATATTAATTTACCGTATATCACTGCTGATGCAAGTGGTCCAAAACATTTAAATATTAAAGTAACACGCGCTAAACTTGAGTCTTTAGTTGAAGATTTAGTTAAACGTTCAATGGATCCTGTAAAAACAGCATTACAAGATGCAGGTCTTTCTGTTTCTGATATTAAAGACGTTATTCTTGTTGGTGGTCAAACACGTATGCCAATGGTTCAAAAAGCGGTTGCTGACTTCTTTGGTAAAGAACCACGTAAAGATGTAAACCCTGATGAAGCAGTTGCTGTTGGTGCGGCTGTTCAAGGTGGTGTACTTGGTGGTGATGTTAAAGATGTGTTATTACTTGATGTTACGCCATTGTCTTTAGGTATTGAGACTATGGGTGGCGTAATGACAGCTTTAATTGAAAAGAACACAACTATTCCAACTAAACATAGTCAAGTGTTCTCAACTGCTGAAGATAATCAATCAGCTGTAACCATTCATGTGTTACAAGGTGAACGTAAACGTGCGGGCGATAACAAATCATTAGGTCAATTCAATCTAGATGGTATTCAAGCTGCACCTCGCGGTATGCCACAAATTGAAGTTACATTTGATATTGATGCTGACGGTATTTTACATGTATCTGCGAAAGACAAAAATACTGGACGTGAACAAAAAATTACGATTAAAGCCTCTTCAGGATTAAGTGAAGAAGAGATTCAAAAAATGGTTAACGATGCTGAAGCTAATGCCGATGCAGACCGTAAATTTGAAGAGCTAGCTCAAACTCGTAACCAAGCCGATCATCTTGTTCACTCAACACGTAAACAAGTGACTGAAGCAGGTGATCAGTTATCAGCTGATGATAAAAAAGCAATTGAAGATGCAGTCAGTGCTTTAGAAGTTGCCGCTCGTGGCGAAGATAAAGCAGAAATTGAAGCTAAAATTAATGCATTAATGGAAGCATCTAAAAAATTGCTTGAATTAGCACAACAACAAGCCCAAGCAGCTCAAGGTGCGGGTCAAGCAAATAGTGGAAACACTAATGCGCAAGATGATGTTGTTGATGCAGACTTCAAAGAAGTTGATGATGATAAAAAATAAACATTAACTACAATGTTTTTTAATGAGTTATTTCAACAAGTTTTAAGCATATAACAAGTTAAACGGGCGCGAGGTAACTCAAGCCCGTTTAGTTGTTTATACAATCATAAAAAAATAAAGGTTAATTATGGCGAAGAAAGATTATTATGAAACATTGGGCGTTAGTAAAAGTGCCAGTGAAAGTGAGATAAAAAAAGCCTATAAACGCCTAGCGATGAAATATCATCCTGATAAGAATCAAGATAACAAAGCCGAAGCCGAAGCAAAGTTCAAAGAAGTGAAAGAAGCTTACGAAATCCTAACTGATCCGCAAAAAAAAGCGGCTTATGATCAATATGGACATGCAGCTTTTGAACAAGGACAGGGTGGATTCGGCGGATTTGGTGGTTTTGGCGGTGGTGCATTCGACGATATATTTAGTGATTTCTTTGGTGGCGGTCGTGGACGCAGTCAAACCGCCTCTCGCGGCAATGACTTACAATACAATATCTCCCTAACATTAGAAGAAGCCGCAGCAGGCGTTAATAAAGAAATTAAAGTACCAACTTGGGTAAGTTGTGATACTTGCCACGGGCAAGGCGCTGAAAAATCTTCTGATGTGGTCACGTGTAATACCTGTCATGGTGCAGGTGTTGTACAAATGCGACAAGGATTTTTTGCCGTGCAACAAGAGTGTCCAACTTGTCATGGACGGGGTAAAGTGGTTAAAAATCCATGTAAAAAATGTCATGGTGAAGGTCGTGTTGAAAAAACGAAAACATTGTCTGTTACTATTCCAGCCGGTGTTGATACAGGCAACCGTATTCGACTATCTGGTGAGGGCGAAGCAGGTTTAAATGGCGCACCAGCAGGTGATTTATATGTTCAAATGCAAATTAAACCACATGCTATTTTTGAGCGAGACGGCACCAATTTGCATTGCGAAATTCCAATTAATATTGCATTGGCATCACTTGGTGGCGAAGTTGAAGTACCAACCCTTAATGGCAAGGTCAGCTTAACGATTCCTGCTGAAACACAAACCGGTAAAATGTTCCGACTACGAGGTAAAGGCGTCAAATCATTACGTGGTAGTGCGGTAGGTGATCTTTACTGCCATGTTGTGGTTGAAACACCCGTTAACCTAACGAGCAAACAAAAAGAGCTGCTTAAAGAGCTAGGCGAAAGCTTTAAAGCCGATAAAAACTCTAAACACAGCCCCAAAGAAAAAAGCTTCTTTGACAAAGTGAAAAAGTTTTTTGAATAAAGCTAATCATAGTTGAAATAATAGCGAGATTAGGTTACTAATCTCGCATTTTATTTTTATCTTATTGTTTAATTTTAATATTTTTTGCTTTTCCATTTCCATAAAATAAAATTTCTTTACAGCAATATTTAAATTAATAATCTTATTAGATAATTGATAGTTATTAACTTTAAATGAATATAGTATACATTAGTTAAATTATTAATATTAGTTTTGTATGATTTTAATGACATGAAGGGAATAATATATATGTTTTTTAAAAAGTTTTGGAAAAAATCACCGCCTGATATTAAAGACACACCAAAAGAGAAACAAAGCTCACAAGATCATTTAAGTGTGATAATTCACGATTTTTGGCAACAGGTAAAGAAATCTGAACAATCTCTTAATGAACTTGAACTTATCGATATAATGGAAAATATCAATAAGCTATTAGATGAAAATCAGTTAGATGTCATTGCTGAAATTACTGTAGGGGATACTAAGAAGCATAAAATTATTTTTACCGCGGATGGAAAAATTGATCGATTCGAGTATGTAATGGAAATTTCCCGACAAGCACCTGATCTTCAGTTTTTCGAAGTAGAAGCATTTCGTCAGCGCATTAATAATGTAGATACCTTTGTTATAAAATCTAAAGAGAGTTCTTTCTCATTAGGTGCAACTGATTTATTAATTCAATATAAAGAAAGTTATCGTAAAATATCTATTGGCATTATGTTCGCTAAGACTGTTCCCGAAGATATGATAAAACAAGCAGAAACGATGGCATTGATTTATCTCGATCATCTATTGGGTGAATATGATTTTGCTATTAGAGTAGAATCTATTGAGTTTTTAAAGACAGATCAGAATGTTGCGACAGTTCCTGCTAACCAATTTGTAACTATTTTTGATCGGTTATGGAAAGAAGATTTAAAACACACAGGTGTACTTAATGCTCAAGAGGATCAATGGATTGTATTTGAATTAACGGATCTTAAAATGTTAGTGCATCGTAATGAAGCGGCTAATTCTTTGGTTGGGCATGAAAATTATTGTTATGCACTTAATGTTATCGTTGATATTGATAGTAAAGAGACTCTTTCAGCTGTTTATGAATTAGAAGATGCTATTAATCTTGCATTACGTGCTGATAAGCGAGGTATTCATTGTCAAAACAGTTTTAGTCAAGGTGTAAGAAATATGTTATGGCATGTAGGAAATAAACACTCAGCACTTCAATTAGTACAACAGATAACAAACCGATATAATACGTTATCAGTTAAAATTGAATGTGAGTTCGATCCTTTCTGGCGACAGTACTTACGTTGGGTTGAATGTCATCAAGCATAAAAAGTATCTACGATCAATAGATGCTTTTTCGCATAATAACTACTGTGTTAGCATATTGTGATATTTAAGTTATAAAAAAGGATAACCTAATTACTTAGATTATCCTTTATAAAACTTAAACCCGATTTAAGTCGGGTAGCAACGACACATTACTGTGTCGCCGCCCCCTAAGAACTGTACGAGCGAATTTCTCCGCATACAGCTCAAGCCTTTCTATTAACTTATTGCTAAGTCGGTTTCAATACGTCTAACTTCAGTGCATGAACTTTAGTATGACATACAGGATGTAATAAAACCCTGTTTTTCAGCTTATTATCCCCGCCATTTACACGGTATATGATATGGTGGTCATGCCAACCCGTCTCTTTTGTGATAGGAAGATGACATAATCCACAACGCCCTTTTTGTTCCTTATACAACCTTTGCCATTGACTTCTGTGCGAATAATCCTCGTACATCCGTTTTTGGTATAATGTTTCACCGTATAATTCCCATTCGGGTAAAAATGGGTTGTACTCCGATTTTACCTTTACATGACGTTTAATTTCTGTCCTACTGCAAAACAGTAATTCAGTCCATATCTTTTCACCGTGCCGATTCGTTGTATGTGTGCCAAATATCCAGTCCCTGCTTTGTATCTTTGTAAAGTATTTCGCTTTAACAAATCGTTTCCGCCTGTTACTGTGTCTTCGACAACACCATCGCCAAATCGCTTGCCAGACTAAATAGTCTACTTTACTGTACGTTTCTTTAGCAACTATGCTGCGGTGATAGTTAGCCCATCCCCTTAACATTGGATTTAACTTTCCTATTAATATGTCTTGTTTAACCATCTTCATAGCACTGATTGTTTCTTTCACCTTGCGATAGAATGCTTTCACATTCTTTTTACTTGGCTTAATCAACAATTTGCCTTTAAATGATTTCACCGTCCAACCAAGAAAATCAAACCCTTGCTCGATATTAACAACGTGAGTTTTCTTTTCCGATAAGGTTAATCCCCTCTCTTTTAAAAATTCCCGCATTATTGGCAGAACTTCATTTTCAAGTAATTCTTTCGAACTCCCCGATATAATAAAATCGTCCGCATATCGAACCATATACACCTTATTGGCTCGCCGTTGTCTATTTCCAATTACACCAAAGTGTTTGGTTAATAGCTCGTCTATGCCGTCTAGTGCCATGTTTGCTAAAGTTGGTGAGATGATACCCCCTTGTGGTGTACCCTCTTCCGTCCGCTTGACCTGTCCCATGTCTACTACACCCGATTTTAACCATTTTGATAATATCCGTTTATTCATCGGAATATTTTCGATTAACCAATCGTGGTTAATATGGTCAAAGCAACCCTGTATATCGGCATCCAATACCCATTGCGCCGTTTGTCTCATTTGACGCCCTTTGCGTGAAAATATCTTATGCACGTGGCTTATCGCATCCGCCGTTGAGCGATTGATACGAAACCCATACGAGTTTTTATCTGCTGTCGTTTCGGCTACAGGCTGTAAAGCAAATAAATACAGCGCTTGCATTGCTCTGTCTTTCATGGTCGGAATGCCTAAAGGGCGCTTCTTTCCGTCAGACTTGGGAATATAAACTCGCCTTAACGGCATGGGTTTATATCCTTTACTTGTCAGCGTTGCAATGGCTTTCCATTTACTCATTGGCGTTGACCATGTTACCTTGTCAACGCCTGCCGTCCTTTTACCTCTGTTTTCTGTCACTCTTTGAACCGCTAATTGCTTAGCATACGTTGAGCGTGTTAGTAACCTTTGTAGGCGTTTGACCTTACGGTAGTCACCTTCAATTGTTGCCTTCGCAATCCGTACCTGCAATCCCTTAACATGTTTTGTTGCTTTAACCCAATCAATATTGTGCCATAGCTCATTCATGTCAGGAGTCGCTGGAGCTGGACTACTTTTAACTTTTTCGTTAAACTTAGTGTACTCTTTCATACTTACTCCTGTAGTAACAGAAATAAGCAGAAATCTACTTGGTTTGGTATGAATAATTTCTTCGTCGTGAACAGTCAGAAGAATTATTCAGGTTACCAAATAAATTCTACTTCTCTGTCACATGGTGAATTGTTAGAGTAGGGAAATGGGCTTGTTTTCACTTGCCTGTTTCCTTTCCTCACCCAATCATTCCCGAAGAAATGACCATAAAGGATTAGCCCACATCTTACGATGAAAGACCAGTCAGAAGTCTGCACCCTTTCGAGTTGGGTCATGTTTCATACCCTATATCAGCCATTACAGCCAATCATTCGCTTTCTCTAACCTCCTTTACCTGCACCCCCATCAGTATCGCTTGCGCTTTACCTGCCCTAAGGCGGAAATACAGGCTTACCAAGTTCCATTATTATCACACAAATAGTTAAGATGCTGTCTGTTCGCCGATAGTGTTATGATGACGTATCCCCAATCTAAAAAGAGATATCCCACTATATACCATTTTGGTTAGAGCTTGTCAGTAGCTTAAGCTCTTTAACGATCACGACGTTTATCAACAATTCACTTACGTTCATCTTTCTATTTAGCCTAGCCCCTCATGGCATGCTACTTGCCATTACTTAGTGTTACCTCACGATAAACATTAACCTTGCTATTCCTCAAGGGGGTACATTGTCAGGAAGCTCCGCACCAAACCGTTGCCAGTTTCGCACTATCCCTAGACTACTGTTAGTCATATAACAGGTTGACTCGCACGTTTACCTCATTTATCAGTAATTGTACTTCAACAATGATAATAACAGCTTATGCACTTATAACTTCACAATAGGTCAATTCTAGCTTAAACTATATGCTGATGGATTCTTTCGTTTCCTTGGTCGATTCAATAATTTCTTATTGAACTCCTTGGAATCTTCCAGAATATCAGATAGGATTAATTGAATTGTCCAAAGAATTTTGTTCTTTAGTTATGAGATTTGTCTCCCACAGACTAAGGTAAATTCTTTACCGAATATAGGTTGTGCAATATCCTTTCGGACATTGTATACCGTCCTACTCAGATATTGCGAGGGGTGGCTAATTAAAGTTATTCACCTTAATAGCCCACCTAACTTTTGATTAAAAATCAAAGAGTTAGGCGTACAAGTGCGCCTCTTGTCGCACTTAAATTTTCGTTGTAAATGTACGAGCAATAACATCGCGTTGTTGTTCAGCAGTTAGTGAGTTAAAACGTACCGCATAACCAGAAACACGAATAGTTAATTGTGGGTATTTTTCAGGATTTTTTACAGCGTCTTCTAATGTTTCACGGCGAAGTACATTAACATTTAAATGTTGACCGCCTTCAACTTTAATAGTTGGGGCAACATCTAATGGAACTTCACGATATTCGAATTGACCTAGTTCTGCAGTCGGGATCACTTGATCTTCTTTATAAACTGATTTAGCAGCTACACAGCGCGCTTCTTTTGTCGCGTCGTCTAATAACCAGAAAGAGTTAAGAAGTGCTGCATTATCTGCTTTAGTAATTTGGATACCTGTAATCATTTTAAATCCTCCTAACGGGGCCTTATTGCCCTAAAATAATTAGGGTTAATATAGCACTTTGAATATTTGATTAAAGTCAAAAAAAGCTATCGATTCAATAAGTAATACCTTTGTTTAGTGTTTTAGTTATGATTGTATGAAAACTATTTATTACATTAATTATTTTTTTATTTATTCCTCCTTATCAATTGTCTTTTTAACAATAAAAGAGCACAACTTAATATTCGATTTAGCCAAACTGATTGTGATTTAAAATTTTGTAAAAATATGTCATTAATATTGAAGCATTAAATACTTGGTTGTATTGCGTGTCTAACTGAATATTTAATAATCTTGCTGTAGTGAGGTTTAAGCTGATTAGCATTAGGTTTATTATGATTTTTAGGTATAATTATTGTAATCAGCAAATAGTGTTGTTGAGTCATATAAAATTAGAATATAGGTATTGTATGAGTAATCAATTAACATGGCATGACGTTATCGGTGGTGAAAAACAGAAGCCCTATTTTCAACATATAATGCAATTTGTGGCATCTGAGCGCGCTAATGGTAAGATTGTGTATCCACCCCAGCATGATGTGTTTAATGCGTTTCGCTTCACGCCATTTGATCAAATCAAAGTCGTAATTTTAGGGCAAGATCCTTATCATGGACCTAATCAAGCTCACGGACTTTCATTTTCTGTTTTACCGGGAATTAAGCCACCGCCATCGTTAATGAATATTTATAAAGAGCTATCAACAGATATTGATGGATTTACAATTCCTTCTCATGGCTATTTAGCTTCTTGGGCGACTCAAGGCGTATTATTATTAAATAATGTGCTCACTGTTGAAGCAGGGCAAGCACATTCTCATGCAAAAATAGGTTGGGAAACCTTTACTGACCATGTGATAGCCGCAATTGATAAGCATCTTGAGGGTGTGGTTTTTTTATTGTGGGGATCACCTGCACAAAAAAAAGGGCAGTTTATTAATCGTCAAAAGCACCATGTATTAACGTCAGTGCATCCATCACCGTTATCTGCTCACCGTGGATTTTTGGGCTGTAAGCATTTTTCAAAAGCAAATGATCTTATTATACAACAAGGCAAAGCAGCCATAGATTGGCAGCCAAGACTACCGGAAAAAGTGAATGAATAGCCATAAAAAACGTCGAACGGGTTTGCAAGAAATCGCCAATTTAATTGGGATTAGTAAAATGACAGTTAGCCGCTTTTTACGTGATCCTAATTTGGTCTCTAAACCTCTTCAATTACAAATTTCAGCCGCGATAGATGAGCTAGGCTATATTCCAAATAAAGCCCCTGATATGCTATCTAATGCTAAAAGCAATGCAATTGGTATTGTGTTTCCTTCTTTTACCAATCAAGTTTTTGCTGATATTTTAAAAGGGATTGAAACGGTGACGGATGCTCGGGGATATCAAACCATGATTACCCATACTGGCTATAGTGCAGAAAAAGAAGAATCACGTTTGCGATCATTACTTTCTTATAATATTGATGGATTAATTTTAACCGAAAGAACACATACTCCAGCAACATTAAAAATGATTGAAATTTCGGGCATACCTGTGGTTGAAATTATGGATAGTGTTTCACCTTGCATTGATATGGCGGTTGGATTTGATAATTTTACTGCGACTAAAAAGATGATTCAGCGCATGATAACTAAAGGGCGTCGAAATATTGTCTATTTTAGTGCAAGGCAAGATCAACGGAGTATTATTCGTCAACAAGGTTATGAAAAGGCAATGGAAGAAGCAGGATTAACCCCACGAACGCTAGCAACTAAAGAAGCGTCGTCTTACCAATTAGGGGCGAGATTTTTGCATCAAATTTTAACAGAGTTTCCTTGTGTTGACGGTATTTTTAGTACTAATGATGACTTAGCTTTGGGGGTATTATTTGAATGTCAGCGGATGGGAATTGAAGTGCCAAAACAGATAGCGATTGTTGGATTTCATGGACATCAAATTGGTCAATTTATGAACCCAAAATTGGCGTCTATACAGACTCCAAGAATTGAAATGGGAAAAATTGCCGCAGAGCTGTTATTAAAACGGATTAATGGTGAACAAATTGATAAAAAAGTGATTGATTTGCCGGTTGAGTATTTAGACGGCGAAAGTATTTGATAAAACAGAAAGTCGGATTGAGAATCATCTAACCTTACCACATTTAGTGATAATGTTATGAGTAAATTATAAACCTTTAGGGTTTTCACCATATTGGTTAGGACCAGGAGTTGAATCGGTACACATAAGTTTTAATAGCGTATAAGGTGTTGCAGTCCAAAAGTACCAACCCGGTTTATCAACATCATGCAAACGGCGTACTGTAACTGCGAAATTAGGAACAAATAAAGCCAACGTCAAGCTCAAAGTTAAAACGAGGTTATTTTTTATCATATTATCAATAATTATCATCAAAATAATTAGAACAATATAGATCGAAGAGAACATCCAATATTCTTCACGGCAAGCTCGCCCATCAAAATTTCCATAATTTATTGTAATACAATCAATAAACCAATTCATTCCCATATTCTTTGTTTATTTAATAACTGACAACCATTCTAATGAAAATAAAACGAAAATAAAACTGCTTTTTATGATTAAATTTCCTATTTTTTATTTTTTTATCGATAGTTATATCGTCGATAGCTTGTTAATTCGAGGTTTTCATAAAATGATAACTATGTTAGAATTATCGCTCAGTGGTTATTTATACCGACTAACAGATTATAGAAAATAGCACTGAGGCCCTCCATGAAAATAGTTGAAGTAAAACACCCTCTTGTACGCCATAAAATTGGATTAATGCGCGAACACGATATTAGCACCAAAGACTTTCGTGATCTTGCCAGCGAAGTTGGCAGTTTATTGACCTATGAAGCAACGGCTGATCTTCCTACCGAAAAAGTCACCATAAATGGTTGGTGTGGACCTGTTGAAGTTGAACGAATTAAAGGTAAAAAAATTACGGTAGTACCAATTTTACGTGCAGGTTTAGGTATGATGGATGGTGTGCTTGAACATATACCAAGCGCCCGAATTAGCGTTGTGGGTTTTTACCGTAACGAAGAGACACTTGAACCAGTTCCTTATTTCCAAAAGTTAACCTCTGATATTGAAGAGCGAATGGCTTTGGTTGTTGATCCAATGCTGGCAACAGGCGGTTCTATGGTTGCGACGATCGATCTGCTTAAAAAAGCAGGTTGTAAAAATATTAAAGTATTAGTTTTGGTTGCTGCACCAGAAGGCATTAAAGTGCTTGAGCAAGCTCATCCTGACGTTGAACTTTATACCGCATCAATCGATGAGAGGTTGAACGAAAAAGGCTACATATTGCCAGGACTTGGGGACGCTGGAGATAAAATCTTCGGCACAAAATAAAATCTCAAATTTTAGACCGGTTAATCCGGTTTTTTTATGCCTGTCAATTAGGCAAGTTATACAACAAATTAGTTAAGTAAGAGAGGCGCGATGTGAGCAATATCACAACAGACAAAACAAAAAATATAACATCTCTGCATAAGCATTCTTGGCAGGATATTTTTACTGGCGCACAAATGTTATTTGTCGCATTTGGTGCATTAGTGTTAGTACCGTTGTTAACGGGGTTAAATCCAAATGTAGCGCTGTTTACTGCTGGAGTTGGTACTTTACTATTTCAATTAACCACTAAAGGTAAAGTGCCGGTATTTTTAGCTTCATCATTTGCTTTTATTGCCCCTATCTCATTTGGTGTTGCTCAGTGGGGGATCCCCGCTACGTTAGGTGGTTTAGTTGCCGCTGGTTTTGTATTTATGCTTTTTGCTTTTTTAGTCAAAATGAATGGTAGTGATGTTATTGACCGCATTTTACCACCGGTTGTGACCGGTCCAATTATTATGGTTATTGGCTTATCACTTGCACCGGTTACTGTTGGGATGGCAATGGGTAAAGATAGTGGCCTGCAAGCAGAAAATTATCAATTGATTCTTATTTCAATGGCTTCACTATTAACAACTTTAGTGGTGGCTATTTGGGCAAAAGGGTTTTTAAAATTATTACCAATTATTTCCGGTATTGTGGTTGGTTATGCGCTTTCTTGTTTGTTTGGTATTGTCAATTTTCAACCGGTGATTGATGCACCATGGTTTAAAGTACCTGATTTCACGTTTCCTGAATTTCACTGGCAAGCGATTTTGTATATGCTGCCAATTGTGATTGCACCAACCATTGAACATGTTGGTGATATTATGGCAATTAGTACTGTTACAGGTAAAGATTATACGCGTGATCCTGGTTTACAGCGCACATTACTCGGTGATGGATTAGCAACTTCGACAGCTGGATTTTTTGGTGGACCACCTTGTATTACTTATGCCGAAGTGATTGGTGCGGTTACATTAACGCGTAATTTTAAAACTCGCGTTATGACATGGGCGGCAATTTGGGCTATTTTAATGTCTTTTATTGGTAAAATCGGTGCATTTTTAGGATCAATTCCAACTGTAGTCATGGGGGGAATTATGGTGCTATTGTTTGGTTCAATTGCATCAGTAGGCATTAATATCTTAGTCAAACATAAAGTAGATCTATCCGTGCCTCGAAATATGTGTATTGTCTCATTAGTCTTAGTTTTTGGGATTGGTGGAATGATTTTTGATTTTGGGTCATATGCTCTACAAGGTATCAGTTTGTGCGGTATTTTAGCCATTGTGTTAAATCTGATCTTACCACATCAAGTTAAACCGACTGATAGCCACTAAATTAATTCACATTTCGTTGACTATATTTATAGTCAACGATAGCCATAATATGGCTATGTTAACCTATTATTATAAATTCTCAATTAATCACCAAACGGTATAGACTCCTGAATATTTTTTACAAAAATATCACTTAAACGTGCATATCCCATTTTCATTAAAGTCACCATCTCTTTTTGTTTTTTTATGCATTGGTGGGCAAGCTATTTTGTGAATTGTTGATTGATACCATGGTTATCACAAATCGATGCTACAAATGCTCAATTAATCACGAAACGGTATAGACTCCTGAATATTTTTTACAAAAATATCACTTAAACGTGCATATCCCATTTTCATTAAAGTCACCATCTCTTTCTGTTTTCTTATGCATTGGTGGGCAAGCTATTTTGTGAATTGTTGATTGATACCATGGTTATTACTAATTGATGCTACAAATGCTCAATTAATCACGAAACGGTATAGACTCCTGAATATTTTTTACAAAAATATCACTTAAACGTGCATATCCCATTTTCATTAAAGTCACCATCTCTTTCTGTTTTCTTATGCATTGGTGGGCAAGCTATTTTGTGAATTGTTGATTGATACCATGGTTATTACTAATTGATGCTACAAATGCTTAATTAATCACGAAACGGTATAGACTCCTGAATATTTTTTACAAAAAATATAACCTAAAAATTGAATAGGTAGGTAGATACCTCATAGTTAGTACACAACTTATGTATAAAATTATGTTGCCTGTTTTTATTCAATGCATTTTACAATTTTATTTATGATATAAGCTGCTTATCCGTGATAAAGTGAAGGTTTTTATATGGTTATTACAGTTGTTTGTCAAAAAGTTTCAGGAAACTATGTGTTTGAGTATAAAAGTGTTTGAGTATAAAAACACACTTATCATAAAATAAGTGTGTTTTTAATAAAAAGTTATTTATTTGATTGGACGCATAGTCGGGAATAAAATAACATCACGAATAGTATGACTATTGGTAAATAGCATCACGGTGCGGTCAATACCAATCCCAAGTCCTGCTGTAGGTGGTAAGCCGTGTTCAAGTGCGGTGATATAATCTTCATCATAAAACATGGCTTCATCATCACCCGCATCTTTTTGTGACACTTGGTCAGCAAAGCGCTGTGCTTGATCTTCCGCATCATTAAGTTCTGAAAATCCATTACCAATTTCACGACCACCAATAAAGAATTCGAATCGATCAGTAACAAATGGGTTGTCATCGTTACGGCGAGCAAGTGGTGATACTTCTGCAGGATATTCAGTAATAAACGTTGGTTGAATTAAATTTGCTTCAGCCACTTCTTCAAAAATTTCAGTGACAACCCGACCAAGTCCCCAGCCTTTTTCAATCTTAATACCAATAGATTGCGCAATGGTACACGCTTTTTCAAAATCATCTAAATCGGCATTATTGGTTTCAGGACGATAATGGCAAATGGCTTCACGCATCGTCATTTTTACAAATGGTTTGCCAAAATCAAAGGTATGATCGCCATATTGCACAACAGCATCACCTGTCACGGCAATCGCTAAACGACGGAATAAGGCTTCTGTTAACACAATTAGATCTTTATAATCAGCATAAGCCATATACATTTCCATCATGGTAAATTCTGGATTATGTCTTGGCGATACGCCTTCATTACGGAAGTTACGGTTAATTTCAAAAACACGCTCAAAACCACCAACAACTAAACGTTTTAAATAAAGTTCGGGTGCAATACGCATATACATATCTAAATCAAGTGCATTGTGATGCGTAATAAATGGTTTAGCTGATGCTCCACCTGGAATGACTTGCATCATTGGAGTTTCAACTTCCATAAAGTGATGTTCAAGCATAAAGTTACGGATTTCGCTAACCACTTTTGAACGAGCCTTAAACGTCTCTCTTGACTCTTGATTGGTGATAAGATCCAAGTAACGTTGACGATAGCGCATTTCTTGATCGGCAAGTCCATGAAACTTATCAGGTAATGGACGTAGTGCTTTGGTTAATAAGCGAATTTCTTCACAATGAATAGAAAGTTCGCCTGTTTTCGTTTTAAATAGGTAGCCTTTCGCACCGACAATATCACCTAAATCCCATTTTTTAAATTGTTCGTTATAAAAACCTTCAGGGAGATCATCGCGGGTAACATAAAGTTGGATCTGCCCAGCAACATCTTGCAAAGAAACAAACGACGCTTTACCCATAATACGGCGCATCATCATACGCCCAGCAACTGTTACAGTAATTTTGTTTTCAATAAGTTCTTCGTTAGTTTTATCGCCATACTGTTTGTGGAGATCATTGGAAATCGCATCACGGCGAAAATCATTAGGAAAAGCAACACCTTGTTCCCGAAGGTGAGCGAGCTTTTCGCGACGTACTTTTAGTTCGTTATTTAACTCTTCAATTTGGTTTTGTTGCTCTTGCTGCTGTGTTGACATAGTTTTCCCTTTTATTTATAACTAAGCTGTTTTTATAACCCTGCTTTCAAGCTTTCTTCAATAAATTGATCTAAATTGCCATCTAATACGGCCTGTGTATTACGTGTTTCAACGCCAGTGCGTAAATCTTTAATACGCGAATCATCAAGTACGTAAGAGCGAATTTGACTACCCCAGCCGATGTCAGATTTGTTTTCTTCCATCTGTTGTTTTTCGGCATTTTTTTTCTGCATCTCAAGCTCATACAGTTTTGCTTTTAACTGTTTCATGGCTTGATCTTTATTGCTATGTTGTGAACGGTTATTTTGACACTGCGTCACAATACCGGTTGGCACATGGGTAATACGTACAGCAGACTCAGTTTTATTCACATGCTGTCCACCCGCACCCGATGCACGGTATACATCAATGCGAAGATCAGCTGGGTTAATGTCGATATCAATATCATCATCAATTTCAGGATAAACAAATACTGACGAAAACGAGGTGTGACGTCGATTGCCTGAATCAAATGGACTTTTACGGACAAGGCGATGCACACCTGTTTCAGTACGTAACCAACCGTAAGCATAATCACCGGATACTTTAATAGTTGCTGATTTAATACCGGCAACATCGCCATCAGAGACTTCCATTACCTCGGTTGCAAAGCCTTTTGATTCAGCCCAACGCAAATACATTCTCAGTAGCATTTCAGCCCAATCTTGTGCTTCAGTACCGCCCGATCCAGATTGAATATCCAAATAACAATCTGCACTATCGTAATTGCCTGAAAACATACGCCGAAACTCAAGTCCGGCCAGTTTTTTTTCTAGTTGTTCAAGTTCGCTATTTGCTTCATCGAAAGTCTCTTGATCGTCCGCTTCAATAGCCAGCTCAAGTAAACCTTCAACATCGTCAAGACCTTGATTTAACGAATTGATAGTATTGATAATTTCGTCTAGTGCAACGCGCTCTTTACCTAACGCTTGTGCTTTTTCGGGGTCGGCCCAAACTTCAGATTGCTCTAATTCAGCATTAACTTCTTCGAGCCGTTCTTTTTTTAGATCATAGTCAAAGATACCCCCGAATCACAGCCGTGCGTTCGGTAAGTTCTGCTATCTTTGATTTAACAGGATTAATTTCAAACATGATTTAAATTGGTTTGCTCAGTTTCATGATTTTTTTAACAAGCGTTCATTGTAGCGGATTTGGGCATAATTTAGCAATTGCCAATTGCCATTTTTGGCTTGAAGTTGATAAATGAAGTATTGGTTTGAAAAGCAAAGATGGCGCAACAAGCGCCATCTTTTAAGTTGAAAATAATGAGTGCAACCGAATTATTTTTTTGCTTCAGCATATAGCTCAGCAACTTTATCCCAGTTAACCACATTCCAAAATGCACCGATGTAATCAACACGACGATTTTGGTATTTCAAGTAATAAGCATGTTCCCAAACATCAAGCGTTAGGATAGGCGTACCAGAAACACCAGCAAATTTTTCGCCCATTAATGGTGAATCTTGGTTAGCTGTTGAAACAACTTCAAGTTTACCATTTTGTAATACTAACCAAGCCCAACCAGATCCAAAGCGAGTGGCTGCCGCTGCTGCAAATTTTTCTTTAAATGCATCAACTGAACCAAAATCTTTTTCGATGGCTGCTTTAAGTTCACCTTTAAGTTCGGTACCGACTTTTAATAGTTCCCAAAAAAGAGTGTGATTAACATGACCACCTACGTTATTTTTAATGCCTGTAAGTTTATCAGCGGGTACTTTATCTAAATTTTTTAATAAATCGCTTGGGCTAAATTCTTTAATTTCAGCAGATAAAGTTTCAATGATAGCATTGGCATTGTTGACATAGGTTTGATGATGTTTATCGTGATGAAGATGCATTGTTTCAGAATCAATATAAGGTTCTAATGCATCATAAGCATAAGGTAAGGGAGGTAAAGTATAAGCCATGAAATTTGCTCCTTTCATATATTAGGTATTATTAACTACTTTATCTTGTGAGTATACGAGCTATTAGTATAGCCCTCAAACTATCACTTAGATAGTTAGTGGCTATCTGCAATTAGGGGGATTATTATTTTTCCAATTAGCTTTCATTACTTGCGATAAATGGGGTATACATCATAATGGCGTGATTTTCGCTGATGAGCTTTTCTTCGACATGGTTATCAATTAAATGTGTTTTGCGTTGCCATATTTTATTATGTCTGGTATAGCCTCCCCACCACTGTTGTTCAATGCGATGATCGGTTTCTAGGATTACATAATGATGAGTTAAGGGGGTATCAGCAAGTAATTCCCCATGTAAATACTGATCATCAAGCCAAAGATTAAGCCGGTAGGTGGTATTGGTTTTATTGATTAATTGTAAATCAACATAGTTATAAGACAAGGTTGCGCCACAAGCAAAAGGAATCGTACGATTGATATCGGGGAAAACATCAAAACTATGCCGCCAACGCTCCATAATGGTGAGATCAGAATGTAATACGATCCAATAAATCAAATTACCTAATTGGCATAATCCTCCGCCAATGTCTTTGCCTATCTGCCCATTATGTAATGATAGTCCTTCTAAAAATCCTCGTTTTTTCGATGGGCGTCCTACTTTTTGCCAGATCGAAAAACGTTGATTGGGCTTAATGATTGAACCATTAAGTTTTTCAATGGCTAATCTAAGATTAGTAATTTTATTATATTGTAAATACATATCAACATCTTTTAGTTGCCTTAATAAAACAGACTGATGTTTTTTGTGTGAATAACAACAAGTATTATTATTGATGTCGACAGTACTATAGGCGTGACGATGCCGCCACCACTCAAATTTTCTCTTTAAAATAAAATACTCTTTGCCTAATTTTAGCCTGAATTTACTGCGTTTTATCGGTTTATCGACAATGATATCCTTCATATTTTCCATTCCTTTATCTACAATATATAATCAGTTATTTTTCTAAAGATGACTGATAATGCTCGCTCAACTTGTCGAGAAAAGCGAAAAGTTTTTGATTCATTGTCGTGTAATCATGCGAGCGAAGCGTATCAGGCGTATCAACAAAGCGGTAATTTGCAGCTTGTTTAAGCTCTTTTTGCGAATGGGCAATCAGCAATTCAACGACTTCAGGCGTGAACTCCATATGGCATTGAAATCCATAAACGAAGTCATTATAAGCAATGATTTGCCGAGGGCAGCCTGCACTATAAGCTATAATTTGGGCATCTTGGGTTAAACCAGGCATATCATTGTGCCAATGACCGACTTCTAATGTATTGCCAAAATCAGCAAATAGAGGGTTGGTTTTACCCAGTTGCGTTAATGTAATTGGGAATTTTCCAATCTCTTTTTCTGGGCTTTGGGCATGACTTGCGCCTAACGCCTCACCAATTAATTGAGCGCCTAGACACACGCCAATAACTATTTTACCGGCATTTATCATTGATAAGATCACAGCTTGTTCTGCTATAGAATCAAAATGAGCACACTCTTGTTTGGTTGTTGACGGTGATTGTGGACCACCCATAACAATAAGAAAGTCGATATCATCAATGCAATTAGGAAGTGGTTCACCAAGATAAACGCGACAATAGGTTATGGAGTGATGATGCATGCTAGCCCATAGCTCATAGGCACCGAGTGCTTCGAAAGCTTCATGAATAATAAAATGTATATGCATTAATAAAGGTTCCTTGCCTATAAATATTATCACCAAAAATCATGGTTCAATGACATTATATATATCTAAAGATAAATTTATTATTGAATTATTATGAATAATTTTTTCGCAAATACAATATAGACTTTTGATATCAACAGGATAAAAATTTGGAAGAAAAAAGAAGTTTGGTAGAGGTAATTTATCTAAGATGATTTTGGAATTTAGAAGTTGGCTCCTCCAACAGGACTTGAACCTGTGACATACGGATTAACAGTCCGCCGTTCTACCGACTGAACTATGGAGGAACCGAAATGTAGCGCGCATATTATAGATTTTATGGCGCTATGTCAATAGTTAAATGCTTTTTTTGTATGAACTTGCCTCCTTTATAATCATTCAAGTGTTAGGATTGTCTTGAATAAATGTTTTTGTCTGAGTAATTGTTGGGGATGCGAACCAAGCTCTTGTTGTGGGATGCTCTGTTTTAGATCGCGATAATAATCAATCCAATAAGGCAAAATTTGATTTGTCGTTACATCCTTAAAATTCATTGGATATAATGCGAAATAATCACTACCTTGTTTAGTTTTAAAAGCATAAGTAATCAGCTCACTGCAATAAAACCCATCTGTATTTTGATTAAAGCTATGATTGTAAGGTGAACCTAAGCAATGTTTAGCTCGCTTTAATGCATTTTGAATAACAGCCAAATCATGGATTCTACCAATGATATTACGTCTAGCCGCACCAACAAAGTCAGTCAAAGATTGTTCAATCACGCCATATTTTTGTGTGGCTTCAATGACGCTATTATTGCCAATATATAAACCGACATGATTGATATTTTTTGTTATCTCATCCATGTTAGGCACTGCACCAGAACGGTTTATAGCGTCACTAAAATCATCATCTTCGTTAAGGCTTTGAAAGATGATATCGCCACTTTGAATATTATTTATTTTTAGCACGATAACGCCATAGTGAAAACATTACACAAGTTGCAATAATAAATTTAAGTGCATCAATACCAACAAATGGAAAATAACCTACTTTTAACGCATCAATAAGTGTAATGTGTAAATAGCCCATTAAATAGACAACACCAAATACAAATAACAATTGATGCGCACAAGCGAATGCAATTAAGCCTAAAATAAAGCGACGATCATACCCTCTTTCTGCTGCAAAACCGGCTAAATAGGCACTAAATACATAGCCATATAAGTAACCAGAAGAAGGTGACGCTAATGCCATAATCCCACCACTGCCATTAGCAAATAGCGGTAATCCCATTGCGCCTAAAAAAAGGTATTGGATTATTGCTAATGCGCCTAATTTACGACCTAAAAAAGCACCAATTAACAATACCGCCAATGATTGTAGTGTAAATGGAACAGGGTAAGTTGGAATACTAATATTAGCCGCTAATCCTAAAAGTAATGCTGCACTGGTAGTAGTCAATAGCTTACGTTGCCAAGAAGATAAATTAACCAGTGTCGTGATAAATGTTGGATAATACGAAGTAATTTGTTGTTTCATTATTTTCTACCTTTGATACATAAATAGTAGAACTATAATAGCGCAATGTATTTCAATGTAAACTATTTTTTATATAAAAAGTTTACATATAGGTTAAATTGTTGCTATCACAGCCCAATACAAAGAGCGTGATAACAAAAAATAAGGTTCTACTTAAACTAAGTAAGGATTGCTGATTCGTTCATGACCAAAACTTGACATAGGGCCGTGTCCTGGTACAAAAATAAAGTCATCACCAAGTGGTAATAATTTGTTAGTGATTGATGAAATTAAATCGGTATGGTTGCCTCGAGGAAAATCAGTTCGTCCAATACTGCCTTTAAATAATACATCGCCGACAAAAGCTAGTTTATCCAAATGATTAATAAAAACAATATGTCCTGGAGTATGACCAGGGCAGAAAAGCACATCAAGGGTTATGTTACCTACTTGAATTTGGTCGCCTTCTTTTAACCAACGATCGGGTAAAAAGCTGTCAGTATGAGGAAAACCAAATTGTATGCATTGCTGTGGCAAACTTGTTAGCAAAAATTCATCTTCTTGGCTTGGTCCAATAATTTTTACATCATAATATTGAGCTAATGTGGTTGCCGCACCCACATGATCTAAATGTCCATGGGTTAATAAAATCTGTTTAATATTTACGCCTAGTTTTTCAACGGCTTTTTTCAGTAGTTCTGATTCACCACCAGGATCAATCAGTGCGCCTTCCATGGTTTGATCACACCAGATAATGCTACAGTTTTCTTGAAAAGCGGTAACGGGGATGATTTGATACTGAAACATATACTTATCTCCTTGTTTCTTGGTGATGGGTGATTAGATTTTGGCCGTCTTCTTTTTTTAGTTGCGCAAAAATAACGCTTGATAGCACTGTAACCACACCGAGTATAACAAACGTTAATTGAAATGCGTGAATAGTACCAGTTGAGTTGCTAATTAATCGCAGTAAAACTGCACCAAATCCTGTACCAAAACTGATTGCAAGTTGTTGATTAACTGCCATTAAACTATTACCACTACTCGTATTTTTGTTTTCTAAGTTCGCTAAAGTTATGCTATTCATCGCGGTATATTGCATAGAATTAATACCACCTATACAAAATAACAATAAACTGATTAAGATAAGGGGTGTCGATAAATTTAGTAGAGACATTAAAACAATCATGATGCCCGCTAAAATGGTATTAGCAACGAGCACAAAACGATAGCCTAAACGAGCTAAAATACGTGGAATAAAAATTCGAGTACAAATTGATGCAATGGCCATTGGCATTAGCATCACACCGGCAAAAACAGCCGAGTAGCCAAAACCGACTTGTAACAACAATGGAATTAAAAAAGGCACACCAGATATACCTAATCGGCAAATTAAATTGCCAATAATGCCTATTTTGAACGTATGGATCTGAAAAAGTGATAGTGGGAATAAGGGGGTTGGTTTCTTTTTGGCATACCCATAATAAATAAGTAGAAAAACGAAGCTGATTACGGCAAGTAGCAATGGAAAATCATATGTCTGATTTTGGTTTAAAACCTCTACACTTAAAGTGGCGCTAATAAAGGCAATCACAATAAATATAAAGCCAAACAGATCAAAAGGCATGCGTTCACCCTTTAGATTAGGCATATATTTCCAACTAATTATCACACCTAAAATACCAATGGGTAAATTAATAAAAAACACCCAATGCCAACTCACCATATCAACCAAATATCCTCCTAATACCGGTCCCAAAACAGGTCCAATTAAACCGGGAATGGTGGCAGTATTTAAGGCGGCTAAAAAATCACTACGCTTAAAAGATTTAATTAATACTAAACGTGATATCGGTACCATCATTGAGCCACCAATACCTTGAATAACACGCGAGATATCTAAAAAAATTAATGAATTGGATAAAGCACAAAGCAATGAGCCAAGGGTGAACAGTGAAACTGCCATCACAAAAATATTTCTAGTGCCAAATTTATCTGATAAAAAACCACTGACTGGAATAAATAATGCCAAGGTTAAAGCATAGCTTATCACTGCTGATTGCATATTTAAGGGAGATTCATTAAGATCTTTAGCCATCGTGGGAAGCGCAGTGTTTAATATCGAGGTATCAAGCGATTGCATAAAAAATGCAAATGCTGCAATCCATGGTAATATTCGATAAACAAAGGGTGGTAATTGTAATTCGCTATTCATTTTAATTTTGCCTAAAATTAATTTAAATGCTGGATGAGCAGTTGGCTATAAGCTCGGAAAATTAAGCTCTCTTACTACCTATTTTATTAAGAAAAAGAGCAGATGAATGCTATTTTACAATATTATTTGCTTATTATTGGATTTTTTCTTATTTTTAACAGGTTTATCTTGCCGATAGCCAGCTAGTAATGACCCAGAAATATTGTGCCAAACCGAAAATACTACAGCGGGCAGCATTGATAAAAGAGAGGTAATCGATTGAATAAATAGTTGATAAAATTGCCTGGTCATATAAACCTGCCATGAGTCTAATAAAATTATTCTATAATAATGATAAAGTTATTTTAGTTTCTTTGTGTGATTTTTGCTCTATTGAGTCTACTAAATAGCGTCAAGGTATTTGCTAAAATCGTGTGCATTATGTGCTCTGCTGACTCATTGCGTAATTGAGTCAAGATTTTAAATACTTCTGCGATATATTCAGGGCGATTTATTTGACCTTGACGACCACTTAATGGCATATCGGGGGCATCCGTTTCAAGCACAAGACTTTCTAGCGGTAATTGAGCAATCGTATTGCGCGTTTTATTCGCTCGTTCATAACTAATTACGCCACCTACACCAATATAATAGCCCAGCTTAACAAATTGCATAGCTTGCTGATAGCTACCTGAAAATCCATGTATTACACCACGGCAAGGTAGGTTGGCACGGTGTAATTCATGGTACATAATATCGTGCGCTTTGCGTGAATGAATCAAAACGGGTAAATCAAATTGTTTAGCAAGCGCTAATTGTGATCTAAAAAATGATAGCTGCTGTTGCCAATCAATACTTAAATCATAGCGATCAAGTCCGATCTCACCAATGGCAATTAATTTTTTAGGTTTGGTTTTAACGATATTAGTTAACAGCTCTAAATCAGCTATGGTATGGTGATAAATAGGATGCAGTCCCAAAGCGGCATAGATTTCGTTATAATCATCTGTAAGTTGTAAAACAGTATCAAAATAGTTAGCACTAACTGCGGGTATGATTAACCCAACAATATCTGCTTGGTGAATTTTAGCTATTGAATCGGCCAGATGATCAGTGAAAGGCGGAAAATCAAAATGACAGTGTGTATCAATAAACATAATGCCCCTTATTCTACGGTTGTTTGATGTAATAAAATTGGCAGTAAAAATCGTTGGGCAGCAAAAATAATTTGTTCAATTAATGCGTCGGTTAAGTCAGGGTAAAGGCGAGTATAATAACTGTCGCACTCAGCAGATCGGTTAAAGCCGCCTTGCCAAGTATTCAAAAGCTGATTGATAGCTTTATCGCTCGCGACAATCTCGCCTGTTTTTTTATTATAGGCTGCAATTAACCAACTCCATGCGCTTTGCACTGGTAACAATAAAGGCTGATTAATACCGTGCAAATAACCTTCCACCAATGTGGTTAATATCGCAATTGCTTGATCATGGGGTAAGTGTAAAAAACGCCACTCAGTATCTTCTCGGCCATAGATGCGGCTTTGATTTTCAACTTGATCTGGATTTAAGATGCAATACACTAAATGATCAATCCATAGCGAAATACCATCTCGAATCGAAAGTTTTGCTGGGCGCCATGTTAAAATACCATCATCTTGAATATGGGTTAACCAACCTTGTAATTGGGCATGTTGCCCATTGGTCAAAATAGTTAAATTGACCTCTTGCGTTGTCATAACCAAGCGTTCTTGATTAATTTTATTCGCTAGTGGTTGCAGTGATTCAAATTGATTATCATAAATAATTTCACCAAAGGCACCATCTGGTAATTCACCCGTTAACGCTAAATTTTGATAAAGATCATCGGATTGTGGTGGTTCATTAGAGATCAGCTGATTTAAAATCAGCAAGTTCAATTGATAACGTTTTAAACTATCAAGATTAAAATTTTCGGCATCCGGTAAGGTATCATCCAAATAATTGATATAAAAATTAAACCGTTTTTGTAAAAAAAACCGAATAGAGTGTTGGTAAAATCGTTTTAATTCATCAAGATTGATATTATCGACATCAATAACAGGTATTTCACTAATAAATAATTGGTTTTCACCTTGTTGCAATGCCGCAGGTAACCACTCATCGGCATAGCTTTTGGGTTCTTGTAAAAAATTTTGCGGATTAAACGGTGTGCGTGTATGGTTTACACGTAAACAATTCAAGTTGTTAGTAGAAATTGCAGTGTTATTTGCAGGTTTATTATAATATTGGGCAATATACTCCCAAAGTTCATCAACAAGTATAGAGGGATAACGCTCACTATCATCTTTCATTTCGCGACCAATATAACTGATATACAACTGTTTTTGCGCAGATAAAATTGCCTCTAAAAAAAGGTAACGATCATCGGTGCGACGACTGCGATCGCCTCGTCTTGGATGCTGTGCGATTAAATCAAAGTCAAGTGGAAGCGACGTTCTTGGATAATCCCCATCATTCATTCCCAATAAACAAACAACTTTAAAGGGAATGGAGCGCATTGGCATCATGGTACAAAAGTTTATCTTACCGACTAAAAAACGATGTGCTAAATGATTTTGTTCTAAGCGTGATTGCATGGCATCATGCAAAATCGTGATAGAAATATTATCCATATAATTGGCAGACAAACCACTATTAATCAACGCTTGCCACTCTTGTGCTATCATCAATAAAATGGATTCACGTTGTGAATTGCTAACAAAAAAATCATTAATCAATTCAAGACAACAAGGTTGCCAATCAATGAGCGGTTTTTCTCCGTTTAAGATAGCAAACCACTTCTTTACCACTTTAATAAATTCGGCTAATTGACCGATTAATTCGGCATCTAAACCAGTTGCACCATCATAAGGTAATATCTGTTGCCATCCCCCTTGCTCACTATTCATCGTATAGCCAAGTAATAACCGTTCAAGCCCAAATAACCAACTATGTGCACTATCAAGCCCAAAACGAATGCCTGACTCAACAATCCAAGTCCTCAACAAGGTTAGCTGTGATTGATTAATTGCAAATTTTTCAGAAACAGCCGGGATCTCAAGCAAATTAAAGAGTTCTTCTGCTGTAAATCGACTATTTGGAAAATTTAAAATAGCAAAAAAACCTTGAACAATCGGATCGATATTTCGTGCCTTTTGATCTGAAATAGTAAAAGGTAAATAGCGCTTCTCATAAGCATTACCAAAAACAGCTCGAATATAAGGCACATACTTATCAATATCCGAAACCATAACTATGCAATCGCGTAATTCTAGTGTGGGATCTGCGTCAAAAACTGATAGCAGATAATCATACAATACTTCAACTTCACGTTGCTCACTATGGCAAGCATGAAACGAAATTGACTTGTCTGTTGCTGCAATATACTCATTACCAAAATCGTTTTGATACAGATCTAAAATATCTTGCTGAATGGCATTTAATAAACAAGATCGCCCCTGATCGACAAAAGCTTCAATATCTTGTTTATTATTAAATTCCTGTAACAGGAACAGATTATCACGACCTAGTTTTCCCCACGAGGTTAACAGGGGATTGGGTATTTTATCGGGGGTATTGAATATATCTGACAACTGCTTTTCAACAATATCGCCCCAATACCATTTACATGGATTGTTAAACATCAAATGGACATCAATATGTTGCCCAAGTGCTGACAGTAACGAAAGATAAATAGGAGGAAGAGAAGTAATACCAAAAATAAAAATACGATTAGGTAACGAATCTAAACGTGAACGATCAAAGTGATTATCTAACAAAATTTCAAGCATTTGTTGATAAATATTAGCGCGATGATAAGGTTGACTGATGGATATTAGCTTTCGCCACAGCTCTGCTTGCCACCTTTCATCAGAATGATGATTTAATTCGCTAACAGTATGATTGGCTTCCCATTTTGCAAGCCAATCAGGGCGATAAACTAAGTATTGGTCAAATAACCGCGCAATACGCGTTGCCAGCTGATATCGTTTTTTATCTTGTTTATCAATATCCAGATAATGTTTAAGTGCGCTAAACTCAGGTTGTTCAATAACTTGGGGCAACAAATAATACAAACGCCAACTCATTGATTCAATACTATAACTATTTTCAATGGGGGCATCGGGCAATAATTTTTGATAAAGTTGCCAAATAAATTGAGTTGGAAAAAGAAAATCAACATTAGCCACAATACCCAGTTCATCCGCTAACGCAATTTGCAACCATTGTGCCATACCTTGGCTTTGCACCATCACTACATCAGGTGTAAATACATCCTCTAATGGTTGTCTGCGCATCAATTCACTCAATAACGTCTTGAGTAAATCGACCTGATTTGAATGATAAATGGTAAACATAACAACACTAATTATTGATAAGAAAAGATTAAGATTATCGCTGATCGTTACTAATAAATCTAGTTGCTATTCTAGTGTCAACTTTATAGGCAAAAAAACTACAAGTCATGGCATTGCACAACTAGCAGTAGCAAGAATTTTTATGTCTAATTAGTTCGGCCTGCTATTTACAATGTATGATAAGAAGATTCTAATAACAATCTAATTTTTACACATCTAAAAAAATGGTACACTTTGTGGTTAAATCTGCAAGAAATCAATTTAGGTAATAATATGAAAAAACTATCTATACTAATATTATTAATGTTGTGGCCATTAGTATCCTTAGCCAAAGGACCTAATTGTTATACTTGGCCCATGAATATGACCGAGGTTTGGATGAAAAATGAAAAGATAGTGGATATTCAAGACTTGGATGAATCGAAAACCAAAATAACGCAATTGGCTTCAGAGGAAATAAAAAAGGGTTTATATAATCAAATTTATCAATTTGTTTTTTATGATAAAAATGGTAATAGTTACGAAGTTATTACAAAAAGCCAAGCATCATACGAAGAATGTTCAATAAGTGATGTGAATAAATATCTAATATCCAAAAGCCAAGTTCATCAGTAGGTTATCTAATAATAGGTAAGTAACTTCGGTATTTTAGACTGTTTTTAGTCTATGATAAAAGTAATATAAGGTAAAAAAGAATAATTTAAGGTAATTATGTGAAAAAGCTTTCTTTAGTAATATTGTTAATATTATGCCCAATTCTATCCTTTGCTAATGGGCCCGATTGCCATAATCGCGCTTTGAATAAAGCTAAGGAGTGGTTGAAAAGTAGTAATATAGTGGAGATTGAAAAATTGAATCAATCAAAATTGAGAATAACACTTTTAGCATCTGAACAGAAAAGTAAGGATTTATATACACAAATTTATCATTTTGTTTTTTATGATAATCAAAACAAAGCTTATGAAGTTATCACAAAAAGTGAAGCTTCTAATAAAGACTGTTCGATAGGTGAAGTTGATAGTTATTTAGTATCAAAACGCCAGATTGATTATTTTGATTAATACGTAAAATGGTCAACGGTTTCAGACATGTTTAACCAAATCATATTATTGCTTTATCAATTAGCTAAATGAATACGGCAAGACAAAAATTAAAGGTTGTAAAATGAAAAAGTTTTTTTTAATTATTGGGCTAATAATGTGGCCTATAATCTCGTTTGCTAAAACACCTGATTGTGCAAATGCTTTCATGAACGAAGCGGCTCGTTGGATGCAATATGATGGAGGAATCGTTGAGATGGCTGATTTAGATCCATCAAAAACAACAGTAACATTATTGGCATCAGAAAAAAAGAAAAATACAAATAATATGATAAAGAAAAAATATGTATATACCCAAATTTATCGCTTCGTTTTTTATGATGATAATGGCAATAGCTATCAAGTTATAACAAAAGGTGATGCTGTAGAAGTTAACGAAAATGATATTACTGAATTTTGTTCAACAGGGGGGAGCGATATTTATTTTGTATCGAAAGATAATTTAAAAGTAGATCGTAAATAGCTGGACTAACACAGGTTATGTTAATAGATGCAATTAAAGAAATCTATTAACTCAATTCCTTGGTCGTGTGGTGTTAACAACATGATAGATAATACAAAATTTTCTAGAGAATGGCTTCATTTAAAAGAATCTGAAACAAATCTATTTTCTTCTAAATATTATTTTAGAAAATCAAAATGTTTTTTTAAGCAATTACTATTAGCACTCAATACATTATCAGAACAAGGAACAGCATTAAGATTTATAAGAGATGATGATTTTAATGACGAAGAATTAGAAATATTAATCCCCATAATTATAGATATATCAATAGATGGCAATATTGATAATATTCCTATAGCTAGAGATATATTGATCAAGCTTAAAGAGAATAAAATCGTAAAAAATAAATTATCTAGTCTGTTAGATAATGACCTTGATTCTTTCGATGACTTTATATTCCGAAGATTAGCTGAATTACTGCAATATTTAAATTTCTCAGACCTAAAAATCAAATTAATGGATAAATGCCAAAAGAGCGAAAATGATAATTTAATTGAAATATATCAAGATTTCATTGAAAAATGATATGTAGCTCCCGAGTTGTTTATACTTCATGATTATAGCATTTCCTTTATTTTTCCAACTTATTTTTAAATTTCTTATATTTGATAACTAGTTATAAATAAAAGAGCTATCTTCTTTATTAAGAATTACTGAATTCCTGTTAAAAATATTCAGGATCCTATACCGTTTCAGCATACAATCATTTTAAATTTAATGATTTAATAAATTTCATTGATAAAGCCTAACATTGCTTAAATCCCTTATTTAACAAAGGCGTTAAGCCGCTATCACTTACCGTTTTAACTAACTGAAATTATTCATATTAAACAAAGATATTGATTAAAAAAATTAAACTTTACGTTAAAATCGTTTATACTCTGTTTGCATTATCGCTTACGTTGAAAATAGTCAGCATAAAAACAATAATATCGCGATAAACTAATAGCATAATAAAAATAAACGGTATGAATTATTAGGAATAAAGGGGGGGAAACATGTCAAACGAACTTAATCGTCTTCTGGGTCAGCTCGGTGACGGGTTTAGCGATTTAATGGCGGGCTTAGGGGGTGTTAGCCATAATCGCTATACTTTAACGGTTGACGGGCTGGGCGCGCCGATGTCGGTTTTGCATGTTGAGGGTGATGAGTCGTTAAACCAGCCTTGGCGTTATGTAATCTCCTTTACTAGTACTGATAAAACCTTATCGCCTGATTCCTTTCTTAATCAAAAATCGACTTTTTCCTTTAATCCGGTTATCAATAAACCATTAACTTCCGCTATCCGCTCATTAAGTGATTTGCCCACGTTGAGTAATAAACGCACCTTGCATGGGGTGATTACCGAATTTAGTCAGTTATCGGTCAATAAAGATGAAGCCCATTATCAGGTGGTGTTATCCTCGTGCTTAGCCAAGCTGAATGTCGGGCAACATAGTGCCATATTTCAAAATCAAAGCGTGGTGAGTGTGGTTGAAGAAGTGCTACGTAGTCATGGTTTGACGGGGATTGATTACCGTTTAGAGCTAAAAGATAGCTACCCTGAGCGGGAGTTTATCACGCAGTGGCAAGAGAGTGACCTTGCCTTTATTCAACGCTTATTGGCCGATGTCGGTATTTGGTTTCGCTTTGAAACGCATGCTGAGCACCATTGTGATGTGATGGTGTTAAGTGATTATGAGCAAGGTTATGCGCAGGTGGCTGATATTGACTATAAACCGCCCAGTGGCATGGCTGATACGGGCGTTGAAAGCGTGTGGGATATCAGCCTACATAGTGAAGTGGTGGTTTCCTCAGTCAAGGTACAAGATTATAACTACCGTGATGCCCTCGCCGATTTACAGGGCGAAATAAACACCCAACCCAAAGACCTTACCACCTATGGCACTGACTACCGTTATGCTGAGCACTATAAAGGCTTAGATAGCAATGGACAGGAAAACCCGCAAAATAGTGATGATAATAACGGTGATGATGATAATCGTGATAATGACAATAACACTCACGACAATCAGATTGAAAGTGGTCAGTGGTATGCCCGTATTCGTCATGAGCAAGCGATTAGCCAGAAAATTATCCTCAAAGGCAAGAGTAACCATTATAACCTTGCTCCCGGTCAATGGATTAATATCAATGGCAGTCCGCTGGCAGATATAAATGATGGTGTAATTATTTTAAGTGTACAGGGGCAGGGTAATCGCACTGATGCTTATGAACTCACCTTTACCGCCATTCCTTATCAAGCCTTAAAACCCTATCGCCCCGCGCCCATATGCTGGCCACAAGTCAGTGGCACTTTACCTGCCCGTGTCACCAGTCCTAATCATGACACCTATGGTTATATCGACCCGCAAGGGCGCTATCGGGTTAAATTTAATGTTGACCTGAAACAATGGAAAAGTGGCACGGAAAGCTTATGGGTACGCTTAGCTAAACCGTATGCGGGTAACACCTATGGTTTTCACTTTCCCTTAATTGACGGTACTGAAGTAGCCATTGCCTTTATGCAAGGCAATCCTGATAGGCCATATATCGCCCATGCGATGCATGACAGTGCTCACCCTGACCATGTTACCACCATTAACAAACACCGCAATGTGATTCGCACGCCGGCTAATAACAAACTGCGCATGGATGATAAACGCGGGCAAGAGCATATTAAACTGGCCACCGAATACGGCAAAAGCCAACTTAATTTAGGGCATTTGGTTGATAATAAAAAAGGACAACGCGGTGAAGGCTTTGAACTACGCACCGACGAATGGGGCGCCATTGCCGCTAACAAAGGCTTATACTTAACCACCCAAACCCAGCCGAAAGCGCAAGGCAAACAGCTCGATATGCAAGCAGCGATTGCCCAACTTGAAAATGCCTTATCCATTGCCAAAGCCCTACAAAATGCCGCCACCCAGTCCGAAGCGCACAGCGCCGATACCGACAGCCAAGCGCAACTTAAAGCCAACTTAAGTGAGCTAACCCAAAGTGGCATTTTAGCCTACGCTCAAGAAGGCATAGCCCTAACCAGCCCTGAAAATATTCAACTGACAACAGCGAGCAGCCTCACCTTAACTAGCGAACATCAAACCGACATTAACGCTTTAAACAACGTCACCCTTTCAGCGGGCGAGGCGATTGGATTATTTGCCCAAAAATCAGGCATGAAACTATTTGCCAACCAAGGTGATATTGAAGTGCAAGCCCAAAATGCCAACCTCAACATGGCTGCCAAGCAAGATATTAAAGTGGATAGTGTCGATGGTAAAGTCACCATTACCGCCAAAGACAACCTCACGCTCATTTGCGGTGGCTCTTATATCAAAATCAGCGGTGAAGGCATTGAACTGGGTACACAGGATAATATCTATTTTAAATGTAATGTCTTCCAGAAGATGGGGCCGAAAGCACTTGATATCTCTACAGTAAATTTACCACAACTTATTACAGAACATGGTATTAAATTTCACTTTGTCGATGATCAAGGCGGGGTATATGCTAATGAACCCTACATTGCCGTGTTACCCGATGGCAAAGAAATACATGGCATAACCGATAAAGAAGGCAAAACCAAAGCTTTCTATACTGATTCTCCAGATTCAATTGATGTGCAATTAACTCGATTAATATAAGGAAATCAATATGAAGAATAAAAAGCAGGGATCATTTACTACAGCTAACACTAACCAAGTTGGAGCTAATGGTGAGGTTGCTGTACATAAACAAGTGATTAAACGTCCTGATGAAGTTATATTGACTATAGGTGTATTTTTTGACGGTACAGCGAATAATTCATTTAACATCTCAATGCGTGAAGAGTATCAACAAGCGCTAGCCCGCGGCGAAACACCTGAAATCACTTTCCCAGTGTTCAATACCAGTTACACCAATGATCATTCGAATGTCTATAAATTATATCAAATGTATCAGTCTGATCTTAAAAAAGATCTTGCGAAATTACCAAAAGATAAAAATGGTGTGGCACATTATCAATTGAGCGTTTATATAGAAGGTGTCGGTAGCCGAATTGGTGAAAGTGATAGTAATATTGGTTTTGCCACAGGCCTTGGTGTAACGGGAATTAAAGGTAAAATAAACCGAGCTATAATCGAAATTAAAAAAGAGTTAAAGACTTTTTTGGGTAAAGCCCCTAAAACACGTATTCAACAAATTAACTATGATGTATTTGGCTTTAGCCGAGGTGCGGCAACCGCCCGCTACTTTACCAACTTTGTTGCTGATAAGTTAAATGATAAAGATAAACAAGGCAATAACAACCCGCTAACCAAAATGTTAAAACAGGCGTTAGAGGGCAAAATCAGTGACCATTGGCAAGGACATGCCAATGGACATGTCCATTTTTTAGGTATTTTCGATACCGTGGCAGGAATTGGTCGACCCGAAAATTTATTTGATGCGGGCGATGCTAACACTTTTGATATCGATATCCATATTCACCCCGATTCGACTGATGCAGGATTACATATTCAGGCCGCGCATGAATATCGGCATAACTTTTCGCTCAATGATGTGCCTAATTATTTTAAAAAAGTAAGCATGCCGGGTGCGCATTCGGATATTGGCGGTGGCTACCCCAATCATGATATTGAAGAAAACCTTTATATTACCAAAGTTTATCAACATGATAATCTCTATTTAGGTCAACCATCCAATATTAAGCAAAAGCTACAAAAAGCGCTCGTAAAAATCCAACAACATCCTGATTTGCACTACCTGTTTTATGGTTTAAGTGAAAATAACTTCTACCAATGGACAACCCCAGTAAGATACGATAACAATAACTACACCAACGCCTATGGCGTAATTCGTGTTAGGCGGCAAATAAAATTTGGTCTTGACCGGGTTGCTTTAAGGATTATGTATAACGAGGCGGTAAAACAAAATTGTCATTTTGATACATTTGATAATGATTATGAAATTCCAAATGAATTACAAAGCGTGGCCACTAAAATCATCAAAGCTGCCGACAGTTATCAAACCTATCAATTGACGGAAGCTGAAAAGCGGTTAGTGTTGAACAACTATACCCATTGCTCGGCTGAATATGAACGCTATTTTTATACTAGACCAGCCGAAAAAGAACTAATCGACAAAAATACCGGTCAAATAGTTAAAATCACTTGGCCAACAAAAAAAGAAAAAGAGCAGACAATAACAGGATTACTGCAAGTTCACCAACCACACCTTACCCACCACGGTGATTGGCAACGGCTAATCCACCCCGATCAATAAATAGTAAGGATTTTATATGTTAAAAAAATTTATCACCAGCTTCAGTTTGGTACTACTAATAAGTGGTTGCCATACACCATTTACACATAACAACGTGGACCCTAATTTGCCGCAAAAACCTTACAGTGAATGGCGTATTGGTGGGCGTTATCCACACTATTTTAAAGCCAAAGTATTTTCAACCATGATAAAGACCCAATCAAACAAATATAAAATCATTGATGTATTTGTGAACGATAACCACAATAAAGATCCCGGTAAATGGCAAACTAATTTTGGTTTAAGTAATTTCAAAATAAATTCCGATTTGCCAGAAGAATTTTATATTTGTTGGTCATCTTTTGCCGATCAAACTTTTTATCGCACTAAATTAGTGGTGCCATTATGGGCTAGGCAAGAGATGGTAAAACCGTATCAATATTATTCTTATGCATATAATAAAGATGATATTGGTTATTACAATATCATTATTATTGGTTTTGCCCCAGGCGGCAGTGTGACCGGTTGGATTAAGGGAGTTCCTCGGCAAGATGCGATCGAATTTGGTAAAGGAGTCACTGAGCGAATCCCGCAAGGGTCGGATGTTTGCCCCAATCCATACCCAAACGGTAAAATAACCGAAATCACCCCTGAAGCTAAAGCTTGGCTAAAAAAACACGGCATGCCTAAAGAGTGGCAAGAAAAATATAATAATGTCACCATGGGCGCCTATCTCAAACTAAAAAATCCACCCAATTTTTAAAATTGTAAGTATAAATAACGGGTAATAATGAAGAACCATGGTACAAGTTTAAAAGAAGAAAAAGAGCAGGCAATAACAGGATTACTGCAAGTTCACCAACCACACCTTACCCACCACGGTGATTGGCAACGGTTAATCCACCCCGATCAATAAATAGTAAGGATTTTATATGCTAAAAAAATTTATCACCAGCTTCAGTTTGGTACTACTAATAAGTGGTTGCCATACACCATTTACACATAACAACGTTGACCCTAATTTGCCGCAAAAACCTTACAGTGAATGGCGTATTGGTGGGAGTTATCCACACTATTTTAAAGCCAAAGTATTTTCAACCATGATAAAGACCCAATCAAACAAATATAAAATCATTGATATAGTTGCGCGTAATAATCAAAATTATGAAACCCCTGGGCAATGGCAGACAGAATTCGGTTATAGTAATTTACCGGTTTATTCCGATTTGCCAGAAGAATTTTATATTTGTTGGTCATCCTTTGCCGATCAAACTTTTTATCGCACTAAATTAGTGGTGCCATTATGGGCTAGGCAAGAGATGGTAAAACCGTATCAATATTATTCTTATGCATATAATAAAGATGATATTGGTTATTACAATACCATTATTATTGGTTTTGCCCCAGGCGGCAGTGTGACCGGTTGGATTAAGGGAGTTCCTCGGCAAGATGCGATCGAATTTGGTAAAGGAATTACTGAGCGAATTCCGCAAGGGTCGGATGTTTGCCCCAACCCATACCCAAACGGTAAAATAACCGAAATCACCCCTGAAGCTAAAGCTTGGCTAAAAAAACACGGCATGCCTAAAGAGTGGCAAGAAAAATATAATAATGTCACCATGGGACAATATCTCAAACTAAAAAATTCACCCAATTTTTAAAATTGTAAGTATAAATAACGGGTAATAATGAAGAACCATGGTGCAAGTTTAAATAAAGCATCTTCATCATTTGTTAATTGATATTTAAAGGAAGGATTACGCAGAAGCTGGACGGCGGAGTTGATAGGGCATTTACTGGTGAAATATGAAAGCGAATGGTATGCCGATGAATCGTTAAGAAAATGGAATGAAGTTGATGAGCTGTTTGAAGAAGAAAAACAACAACAAAAAGCGCTTATCGAAGCGGGATTAGATGAGCTTGGCATCACCGAGCCTTACCTCCGTTATTTTGCCTTAGACGTGGTAGACGAAGCGCATAAACATGTCAAATCAAACTGGCAACTTGAAAAAGCGCAGCGCATTAAACCATCACTGTGGTGGAAACAAGTGGCACAGGCACAAGCGCAAACTCAAAATCAAACAACCAGCACAGAACAAAGCAATGCGAATACCAATACCCCTAAACTGTCCAATCTATCCGCAGACGGCAAGGCGTGGTTTATTCATCCGGTAGCGATGATGGATTATTTTAATATTGAAACGGCAAAACTCTGGCATGAACCTTTAGAAAATCCACAAAGGATGTATTACAATTTTAGTGGTGCGGATAGGGCTCAAAATGGTGCTTTTGGTATCGTTCGAACTCGTTTAGATAAAAATAACCCTAAAAATACAATATCTTGCGCTCATGCTGGTTTAGATATCTTTGCCGATATAAATACACCTTGTTATGCCTGTTTAGATGGTGAAATAATGCAATATAAAAATGAGGGGAATAACGGATACGGCAATATATTAGTCCTTAAAGTTAATGGTGAGGATTTAAGAAAATTACGAAATGATACTACCCTTGAATTTCGTAAAGACGGCGAAATTGAGCAAGCCAAGGATTTTAATATTAATGCTGACCATTTTTATTTGCGCTATTGTCATTTAAGTGATAAACGTGCTGACTTAGAAGTGGGTGATAAAGTTAAGTCTGGCGATTTAATTGGCTATACTGGCGATACCGGTAATGCAAAAGAATGCCTTAATCCTCACCTACATTTTGAAATTGCAATGAAGATAACAGGTAACCGCTCTACCGCATATGATACGCAAACCAATAGATTAGGCTTTAAAATTAATCCTGCGTTATTTGTTAATTTACAGCCAATAGACGAAGATGAACAGAGAAAAGTAAAAAAGCGAAGAAAAAAAGAACGAACGAAACTTAAATAACAACGCCAAATAAAAAATAAGGAATATCAATATGAAGTATATAAAGTGTATATTGCTGACCCTATTCTTAACCCCCACTATCAGCCATGCCATTTTTCGCATTTATACTGGCAATATTGGGCAAGATAACGCCGAATTTTATTTTGATGATGAATATGCTTTTTATATTGCTGGTAAAGAGCAGCAAATTAAACATTTAAGTTTTATAAGAGAAAGAGAACGTAATGATAAGTTTAATTTTAAAATTACTTACGAAGATTCTTCTTTTAAAAACATATTAGATAAAATATATATTGAAAATTTTGATGATGTCACTTTTTATCATGGGACTGAAGCCTATCAAAATCTCACAGGCTACACCCTTAACGGAGACAAAGTAAATTTACACAAAATATTTGAATATAATACCATTGATGAACGAACATGGCGGGAAGTAGAATTTAACAATATCGAATTTTTACAGAATAATAGTTCCAAAGATTTTTATTTTAAAGTGATGGTTTCTAAACTCAAAAAATCGACTGGCAACATAGTCGGTATCAAAATATATCGCAAACATGATGGTAAGCTTATTCAAACCATTACCGGCATCGACGGGTGTGATTTTCTTGGCCATGTTAATATCTCGAATCACGAAAACTCTGATTATAATTTTGATGGTGATAATAATGATTTTAGTCTTATTAAAGACAGATATCATGGGCCCAATACCACCGCAGAATATTATGTTTACAACAAAACACAACAACAATTTGTCAAATTAAATCTCGATGGTAATGATTTTCGTTTTGATCGCGAAGCAAAGACTGCCACTAGCTATAAAACCTGCCCAAGTAAAAAAGAAAATGATCATATATCGCTAACCGATAATTTTCAATACATAGGCAATAATCGTTACAAACGGGTCAAACCGAATGCCTGTATAAATCGGGGGAATATCTGAACGAAGACAATAATCAATTTGAATATAAAAAACAAAGGGCGTGTAAACCTAAAGAAATAAAAGATTGTCGAAATTATATTGATAATAATGATTATGATAGTTATTAATGGCACGGAACTAATTATGTAGCTGAACTCATTCGTGGCGGAAAGGGGCAAGGCTTATATTGCCGAGAAAATTATTGAAAGGAAAGCTGATTCTCGAATTTAGAATGTTAAAATTAAAAAAGGTTGCTTGGCAATGCCAAGTAACCTTGTTGTGTATGATAAAACATCAAAAGCGAACTATTGACCCATGCGGCGAGTCAATTCGATAACACGAATTTTTGCCAATGCTTTTGATAGTTCTGCAGAAGCTTGAGCAAATGACATATCATCGCTTGGGTGATTGATATGTTCTTGTGCTTGTCTTACTGCTTCTTGTGCTCTTGCTTCATCTAGATCTTCGCCACGGATAGCGGTATCCGCTAAGATGGTTACGATGTTAGGTTGAACTTCTAAGATACCACCAGATAGATAGATAAACTCTTCTTCTCCATTCGTTTTCACAATGCCAACCATACCTGGTTTTATGGTTGTGAGTAGGGGAGTATGACCAGGATAAATTCCAAGTTCACCTTCTTTACCTGTGACTCTGATTCGCTGAACATCACCTGAAAACAGGTGAGATTCAGCACTAACAACTTCTAATTGATAGGAAGTTAGTGCCATAATACGATCTCCATTAATACGATCTGTTCTATGAATCTCTTAGAGAGATTTTGCCTTCTCAATCGCTTCATCAATTGAACCGACCATATAGAATGCTTGTTCTGGTATATGGTCATAATCGCCTTTCATGATACCAGTAAATGCACTTATCGTATCTTTCAATGGTACATATTTACCTGGTGAACCAGTGAATACTTCTGCAACAAAGAATGGTTGAGATAAGAAACGCTGAATTTTACGAGCACGAGCAACGATCAATTTATCATCTTCGGATAACTCATCCATACCAAGAATCGCAATGATATCTTTTAATTCTTGATAACGTTGTAAAATTGACTGAACGCCACGAGCACAATCATAATGTTCTTGACCCACTACTAAAGGATCTAATTGACGACTGGTAGAATCTAGTGGATCTACGGCCGGATAGATACCTAAAGAAGCAATTTGTCGGCTCAATACAATTGTTGCATCTAAGTGAGCAAAGGTTGTTGCTGGTGATGGGTCAGTTAAGTCATCTGCTGGTACGTATACGGCTTGGATTGACGTTATCGAACCTGTTTTAGTAGATGTGATACGTTCTTGTAGTAAGCCCATTTCTTCGGCTAGTGTTGGTTGATAACCTACCGCCGATGGCATACGACCTAATAGTGCAGATACTTCAGTACCGGCTAAGGTATAACGGTAAATATTATCAATAAATAATAAAACGTCTTTACCTTCATCACGGAATTTTTCAGCCATGGTTAAACCCGTTAACGCAACACGTAAACGGTTTCCAGGTGGCTCATTCATCTGACCATAAACTAACGATACTTTATCAAGTACGTTTGATTCTTTCATTTCGTGGTAAAAGTCATTGCCTTCACGAGTACGTTCACCCACACCAGTAAACACAGAGTAGCCTGAGTGTTCGATAGCGATATTACGGATTAACTCCATCATATTAACGGTTTTACCGACACCTGCACCACCGAATAGACCCACTTTACCACCTTTAGCAAATGGACAAATTAAGTCGATAACTTTAATACCTGTTTCAAGCAATTCAGTTGAGTTTGCGAGCTCTTCATAGGTTGGCGCTGCACGGTGAATCGCCCAACGCTCTTCTTCACCAATTGGACCTGCTTTATCAACAGGATCGCCGAGCACGTTCATAATACGACCCAGTGTTTTAGTTCCCACTGGTACTTCGATACCGTGACCTGTATTTACAACTTTAAGTCCGCGTCTTAAGCCATCAGATGATCCCATTGCGATACAACAAACAACGCCACCACCTAATTGTTGCTGAACTTCCAGAACTAATTTTTCAGTGCCAGTTTCCACTTCTAATGCATCATATACCTTTGGTACTGCATCTTCTGGGAATTCGACATCAACCACCGCACCGATGATCTGGACAATCTTTCCAGTAGCCATTTTTAATCCTCTACGTCTTTTTCTTAACTATAAGCCAATATTTAGCACTAACCTGAAACAGCGGCTGCACCGGATACAATATCAATCAATTCATTCGTGATAGCACCTTGACGTGCTTTGTTATACACAATTTGTAATTCATTAATTAGGTTTGCACCGTTATCTGTTGCCGCTTTCATGGCCACCATTCTTGCTGCTTGTTCACTCGCTAAATTATCAACCACTGCTTGATAGACCTGTGATTCAATATAGCGACGTAAAATCACGTCTAATAGCGATTTAGCATCAGGCTCATAAATATAATCCCATGATGAAGCTTTGAGCTCTTTATCTTCTGATGGCGGTAAAGGTAATAATTGCTGAATTGTTGGCTTTTGTGACATGGTATTAATAAATTTATTAGTCACAATATATAATTTATCAATTTTACCATTATCATATGCCTCAAGCATTGTTTTTACCGGACCAATTAAATCGGATAAATTTGGTTCATCCCCCAAGTTAGTCACTTGGGTTAAGATGTTTGCTTTTACTGATGAGAAAAACGAAACACCACGAGAACCAACTAAAGCAACATCAGCTTCAACACCTTTTTCCTGCCATGCTGACATGTCAGCAATGACAGTTTTAAAAAGATTGATATTTAAACCACCACATAAACCACGATCGGTTGAAATAATAAGGTAGCCAACTCGCTTTACATCTCTTTCTTCTAAATAAGGATGTTTGGCGCCTATTTGAGCTAACGCTAAATGTCCAATTACTTCACGGATCATTTCAGCATAAGGTCGACTAGCTGCCATTCTATCTTGCGTTTTACGCATTTTAGAATTGGCAACCATTTCCATTGCTTTAGTGATCTTTTGCGTACTTTGGATACTGGCAATTTTTGTTCTAATCTCTTTTGCATTAGCCATTTGTTACCTCACCCTTACCAAGTTTGAGTTGATTTAAAGCTTTCAAGTAATGCTTTTAGCTTACTTTCAATCTCATCATTGTAATTACCCGTCTCGTCGATTAATTTGACAAAATCGGCATATTGACTATGGGCATAAGCAAGTAATGCTGTTTCAAATGATAATACTTTAGTCAGTTCTACATCTTCAAGATAACCACGCTCAGCAGCGTAAAGTACAATTGATTGTTCAGCAACAGTCATAGGTGAATATTGCTTTTGTTTTAACAATTCGGTTACTTTTTCGCCGTGACTTAGTTGGTTTCTTGTTGCTTCATCTAAGTCAGATGCAAACTGAGAGAACGCAGCCAACTCACGATACTGCGCCAGTGCGGTACGAATACCACCTGATAATTTTTTCATTATCTTCGTTTGTGCAGCACCACCCACACGTGAAACCGAAATACCCGGGTTAACCGCAGGACGGATACCTGAGTTAAATAGACTAGTTTCGAGGAATATCTGACCATCAGTAATCGAAATTACGTTAGTTGGTACGAATGCCGAAACGTCACCAGCTTGAGTTTCAATAATTGGTAATGCTGTTAATGAACCTGTTTTGCCTTTAACTTCGCCTTTTGTGTACTCTTCAACATAAGCTTCGTTCACGCGCGCTGCTCGTTCAAGTAAACGAGAATGAAGATAAAATACATCACCTGGGTAAGCTTCACGTCCAGGTGGACGACGAAGTAGTAATGAAATTTGACGATAAGCAACGGCTTGTTTAGATAAATCATCATAAACAATTAATGCATCTTGACCACGGTCGCGGAAGTATTCACCCATTGCACAACCAGCATAAGGAGCTAAGTATTGTAACGCAGCTGATTCAGATGCTGATGCTACAACGACAATTGTGTTTTTAAGTGCACCATGATCTTCTAGTTTACGCACAACATTTGCAATAGTTGATTGTTTTTGACCAATGGCAACATAAATACATTTTACCCCTGAGTCGCGTTGGTTGATGATGGCATCGACAGCAAGCGCTGTTTTACCTGTTTGACGGTCACCAATGATAAGCTCACGTTGACCTCGTCCAATTGGAATCATTGAGTCAACGGCTTTATAACCGGTTTGTAATGCTTGGTCAACGGATTTACGATCGATAACACCTGGAGCAACAACTTCGACAGGTGAAAAGCCATCATGTTGAAGTGAGCCTTTACCGTCAATTGGTTCGCCTAGTGTATTAATAACGCGACCTAATAAACCTTCACCAACTGGTACTTGTAAAATACGACCAGTACATTGTACCTTCATACCTTCGGACAAGTCTTCGTATGGCCCCATGACTACCGCACCGACAGAGTCTCTTTCAAGGTTTAATGCCATTGCATATCGGTTGCCAGGTAATGCAATCATCTCACCTTGCATTACATCAGTTAATCCGTGGATTCGAAGAATACCATCACTTACAGATATGATAGTTCCTTCATTGTGAGCATCACTCACAATATTGAACTGAGCTATCCGCTCTTTAATTAGTTCACTTATTTCAGTTGAATTTAGCTGCATTATCAGTCCCCTTAAGACTGTAGAGCGTCATTTAAACGATTTAAACGCCCTCTGATACTACTATCAATAACCATATCGCCCGTACGAATAATAAAACCAGAAATGAGCGATTTATCTATATGACATTTTAGTTTTACTTTTCGTGATAAACGTTTTTCGACAGCGACAGAAATTTTATTAAGTTGTTCATTAGTTAGCTCATTGGCAGAAATAACATCTACATCTGCTTGTGCTTCTCTATCTAAACAATATTGTTCAAACAAGGTTAAGACTTCAGGAAGAAGTGATAACCGCTTGTTTTCAGCCATAATCTTAATAAAGTTAGTGCTAAACTCATCTAACATATCTTTACAGATGTTGATGAGTAAATTAGCCACCGAATCGGTTTTCATGTCTGATGTTAAAACACTTCTTATTTGAGCATCTTTACTCACTTCAGATGTTAACACTAACATGTTATGCCATGATTCGATGCTGTTTCTTTCTACTGCAAAATCGAAAGCGGCTTTAGCATAAGGGCGAGCAATTGTAATTAAGTCAGCCATTGCTCTATTCTCCTTATAGTTCAGCTACGAGTTTATCAATGATGTCGCTATTTGCGGCTTCATTAACAGAACGTTGAATAATTTTTTCTGCACCAGCAATAGCAAGTGTAGCGACTTGTTGTTTGAGCTCTTCTTTAACTCGTTTGCGCTCGGCCTCTACTTCGGCAAGTCCTTGCGCAACAATTCGTTCTTTTTCACGAGAAGCTTCTTGTTTTGCTTCTTCAAGAATGGCTGCTTTACGTTTGTTGGCTTGCTCAATAATTGCATTAGCCTCAACCTTAGCCTGTTGCATTATGTCAGATGTATTTGCTTTGGCTAATTCCAAATCTTTTTTTGCTGTTTCTGCTGAAGCAAGTCCTTCGGCGATCTCTTTTTGGCGTTTTTCAATTGCGCTAATAACAGGAGGCCAAACAAACTTCATACAGAACCAAACAAACAATACAAATGTAATTGCTTGGCCGAGGAGAGTTGCGTTCATATTCATGACACGATTCCTCTTAAATTTTTATTAGCCTGCGACAGCAAAAATAACATAAAGTGCAATACCCACACAGATCATTGGGATCGCATCAACTAGGCCCATAACGATAAAGAATTGAGTACGTAACATAGGCATTAATTCTGGTTGACGAGCAGCACCCTCTAAAAATTTGCCACCTAATAAACCAATACCAACTGCACCACCAATTGCAGCTAATCCCATCATGATGCCTGCGGCTACAAATAACATACTATCCATTATATACTCCAGTTTATTATCAAAAAAATATTAAAATTAATGATCTTCCGTTGCCGACGCCATAGCTAAATAGACGATCGTCAACACCATAAAAATAAATGCTTGTAACGTAATTATTAAGATATGAAAAATGGCCCATGGTAACGATAATACCCACTGCGACCACCAAGGTAATAATGCAGCAATTAGGATGAAGATAAGCTCACCTGCGTACATATTTCCGAAAAGTCGAAGTCCTAAAGAAACGGGTTTCGCTAATAGGCTAACTAATTCAAGTACTAAATTGATAGGTGCAAATGCCCAGTGATTAAATGGGTGCAAGGTATATTCTTTGATAAACCCTGAAATTCCTTTGTACTTGATTGAATAAATGATAATAAGCGCAAACACACCTAAAGACATTGACATGGTAATGCTGACATCGGCTGTTGGCACAACTCTTAAATGTGATAGACCTAAATATTGACCTGCATAAGGTAGAAAGTCAACAGGGATAAGATCCATTAAATTCATCAAGAAAACCCAAATAAATACCGTTAATGCTAATGGTGCGATAAGTTTATTTTGGCCGGTAAACATGTCTTTTACCGTATTATTGACAAATTCAAAGATCATTTCTACTGCACATTGCAGTTTACTTGGCACGCCACTGGTTGCTTTTTTTGCTACGCGATGGAATACCCATAAGAAGATTACACCAAGTAGAATTGAAAAGAACAATGAGTCAAGGTTAAAGGTCCAAAAACCTGAACCTACTTGCAAGTTCTCAAGATGGTGCTTGATGTAAGCTTGCGGTGAAGCTGGAGAGGAAACTGACATATAACCCTCTTAACCTATTTCTAAAAAATAAAAATATTGCTCATGTTTTCATTTGAAAGATATAAGCAATCGCTGTAATAATCTGAAGTTGCTATTTTAAACCTAATTGCCTATATTAAGTCAACCTTTGATTAACAAAATTAAGATTTTAGACACTTTTTACTAATTTTGCGTAAATTAACGTAACTTCACGCATTATTTTAAATCGAATTTAGCTCAATTAATGGCTGAATTAATGGGCATTAATGGTGCTGTTTCTAAGCTTTAACTGCGTTTGCGATAGTTTCGGCTAATTTTTGCACTTCGTGTTCATTGCTTCCTTCCACCATGACACGAATTAACGGTTCGGTTCCCGATTTACGAATCAGAACTCGACCATGATGATCTAGTTGTTTTTCTGCTTGTGCAATAGCTGATTTTACCTCAGTGCTATTGAGTGGATCATGTTCACCTGCAAATCGAACATTAATTAATACTTGCGGCAACATTGTCATGCCACTGCACAAATCAGCTAACGACATATCGTTGCGAACCATTGCCGCGAGTACTTGTAAGCCAGCAACAATACCATCACCTGTGGTAGTTTTATCTAATAATAACACGTGTCCCGAATTTTCAGCACCTAAGCGCCAGTTTTTTTCTACTAGTTTTTCAAGTACATAACGATCGCCAACTTTGGCACGAACAAAAGGAATACCAAGCTTTTTAAGCGCTATTTCAAGCCCCATATTGCTCATTAAAGTGCCGACAACGCCGCCTTTTAGTTGGCCTTGTCTTAATGCTTCGCGTGCAATGATATAGATAATTAAATCACCATCAATTTTGCGACCTTTATGATCAACCATGATGATGCGATCGCCATCGCCGTCTAATGCAAAACCTAAATCGGCTTTTTCATCAATAACGCATTTGGCTAATGCTTTTACATCAGTTGCACCACAGTTCTCGTTAATATTAACCCCATCAGGCTCACAGCCAATTTTAATCACTTGTGCACCAAGCTCTCGTAATACTTTCGGAGCGATATGGTAGGTCGCACCATTAGCACAATCGACAACAATTTTTAATCCTGCCAAACTTAAATCATGATCGAATGTACTTTTGCAAAATTCGATATAACGGCCTGCTGCATCGGTGATACGGCTTGCTCGACCGAGTTGTTTAGATTCTACGCAATCGATCTCTTTTTCAAGTTCAGTTTCAATTTCTAATTCGATTGCATCATCAAGTTTTTTGCCTTCGCTTGAAAAGAATTTAATGCCATTATCATAAAAAGGGTTGTGTGAAGCCGAAATAACTACGCCAGCATCAGCTCGAAAAGTACGGGTTAAGTAAGCAATGGCTGGCGTTGGCATGGGGCCTGTAAAAGCAGCTGCAACGCCTGCAGAAGCAAATCCTGCTTCTAGTGCAGATTCAAGCATATAGCCTGAAATACGGGTATCTTTACCGATTAATACTTTTTTCACGCCATCTTTGGCTAGCACACGACCCGCTGCCCAGCCTAATTTGAGCGCAAAATCTGGTGTGATAGGATACACTCCAACTTTACCGCGAATCCCATCGGTACCAAAATATTTTCGATTAGACATTTTATTCCCTCATACTAAATGATTTTTGATAAACGTATATTTTAAGTTGTAAAAAACTTTCAGGAAAGTATACCGCTTAGTATTAAGTTACTCTCGATTATCATTGGCAAATTTTAATAATACTTGGCTTTCTTTGATAAAGCGCTCTGCGTAAGAGCCAAACCAAGTAGTCACTTCGTTAAAATTCTGGATAAATTTTGTTTTGTCGCGTTGTTCAATTAATTTAACCATTTGTCCAAAGCGTTCGTAATAGCGTTTGATTAATTCGATATTATCATCCGATGCCATAATGATATCGGCATACAGCTCGGGATCTTGAGCAAACAAACGCCCAACCATCATCAGTTCAAGGCGATAAATAGGCGAAGAAAGTGCGATTAATTTTTCTAAATCAACCTGTTCACGTTGTAAATTAACACCATACGAAAAAGAAGTAAAATGACGCAGAGCTTGGATGAACGACATGCATTTGTCATGTTCTTTGGCATCCATGGCGCACAAATTAGCTCCCCATATACGCATTTGCTCAATTAACCATTGATATTTTGCGGGATGTCGACCTTCACAATAAACGATGATTTGTTTAGCTAAATTGGGTACATCAGGGCCAAACATAGGGTGCAATCCGACTACAGGGCCTTGATGCTTATCAAGCATTGTTTGGAGTGGTTTGGCTTTTATGGATGTAAAATCTGTTAAAATACAATTTTGGGGTAATGGCGGTAATTGTTTGATGATTTCGCAAGTTTTGTTTATCGGTACGGTGACAATCACTGCCGCAGCATCGGTAACCACTTCGGCAGCTTGATGCATCGTTTTAGAACCTAATGTTTTAACCTGATAGCCAGATAAAGTAAATAATCGAGCAAACAACCGCCCCATTTGCCCATTACCACCAATAATTACTATCGAGCCTTGGCCACTATAGACTTTTTTAAAGCCTTTGTCATTTTCGCTAATATAAGATTCACGCATTAAACGACGTAAAATATCTTCAATCAAAACGGGGGATATGCCTGCTTTTTCAGCCTCTTGTCGTCTTTTTGCTAGCATGTCTGCTTCACGCTTAGGATCATAAATCGGAATACCGTGTTTGCTCTTTACTTCTCCGACTTCGGCAACTAATGCTAATCGTTTGCTAATTAAAGATAAAATGGATTTATCAACTTCATCGATTTTATCGCGCAAGGCAAGTAATTCGGTAGACATATTTGGTGATTCCTTTTATCACAAATGACAACTCTTTCTGTAATAGCTTAACAGTATAACGTATTTTTGGTAGGATGGGGCAACTGCAACATTAAATCTAACATAATAAAATAATCATGAAAGTTATCTCGTTTAATATTAATAGCCTTCGCGCGCGAATTCATCAGTTAGCAGCAATTATTGATACTCACCAACCAGATATAATTGGTTTACAAGAAACTAAAGTTCATAACGATCAGTTTCCCGTTGACGAGCTAGCACAGTTTGGTTATCACTTACATTATCACGGACAAAAAAGCCACTATGGGGTGGCGTTATTAACTAAGCAAAAGCCTCTGTCTGTACAGTGTGGTTTTCCTACTGATAGTGATGATGCGCAATGTCGTTTGATCATGGTTGAATTACCAACTAGTCAAGGCAATTTAATGGTAATTAATGGTTATTTTCCTCAAGGTGAAAGTTTACATCATGAAATTAAATATCCAGCTAAACGTAAGTTTTATCAGAATTTAATAGCCTATATTAACCAGCAGCAATTAAGTAATCAGTTATCTTTAATTATGGGCGATATGAATATTTGCCCAACTGATTTAGATATTGGCATTTCACAAGATAGCCGTAAACGTTGGCTACGCACGGGTAAATGTTCATTTTTACCCGAAGAACGTGAATGGATGAACAGTTTAATGTCGCTGGGTTTTGTTGATACTTACCGCCACGACCACCCAACTGCGCAAGAGTATTCTTGGTTTGATTATCGTTCAAAGGGTTTTGATAGCCATACTGGGTTACGAATCGATTTAATATTAGCAAGCCAAAAAATGATGGCGCATTGCAAGCAAACTGGGATTGATTATGATATTCGTGCAATGGAAAAGCCATCGGATCATGCGCCAATTTGGGCTCAATTTGATTTAGTTTAAACTTGTGTAGTTATAATATAGTTGTAAAAGGATAATCGCATGCAAAACAGTTCGATTCTATCGGTTAAAGATCTTAATCAAATGGTTAAGGATCTGCTTTGTAATGCTATTGGTCAGATTTGGTTAATGGGGGAAGTCTCAAACTTTTCACGCCCATCATCAGGACATTGGTATTTCTCGTTAAAGGACGATAGTGCACAAGTTCGTTGTGCCATGTTTCGTAATAGTAATTTTCGTGCCAGTTTTACACCACAAAATGGACAGCAGGTTTTAGTGAGAGCAACTGTTACGTTGTACGAGGCACGTGGGGAATATCAACTGATTATTGATAAAATTCAACCCGCAGGTGCTGGATTATTGCAGCAAAAGTTTGAGCAATTAAAACAAAAACTGTCTGACGAAGGCTTATTTGATCCTATTTATAAACAGCCATTACCTGAAAATATTCATACCGTTGGGATTATCACTTCGTCGACGGGTGCTGCGCTGCATGATATTTGCCAAATATTAAAACGGCGAGATCCGAGCTTGCATTTGATTATCTACCCAACACAAGTACAAGGCAGTGAAGCGGCAGGGCAAATTGCTAAAATGATTCGAATTGCCAACATTCGTCAAGAATGTGATGTATTAATCGTTGGGCGAGGCGGTGGCTCGCTTGAAGATTTATGGTCATTTAATGAAGAAGTGGTGGCAAGGGCTATTTTTGCAAGTCAATTACCTATTGTCAGTGCGGTTGGGCATGAAATTGATTTTACCATTGCCGATTTTGTGGCTGATGTTAGAGCGGCCACGCCATCTGCTGCAGCCGAATTAGTGAGTCATGATAATTTGGATCAAATAAAACGTATTCAAGCAAAAGAACAACATTTATCCATGGCAATGGATTATTATTTAATACAGTGTCGAGAAAAACTCAATAAATGGCATCATCAATTGCAGACTCAACATCCGCAAACAAAATTAGAAAAACAATTGAATCAACTTTTAACCTATCGTCATTCATTATATGAAAATATTCAGCAATATTTTCTCAAGCAGTCAAATCGCCATAACTTTTTAGATAGACGATTATTACGAGTATCGCCACAAAATAACATCACCTATTTAGGGCAATTGGTTCGACAAAAACAGCAGCAACTCATTAATTTAGTTGATCAGAAGTTAACAAAGTCACAGCATCAATTTGTGTTACAAACTTCACAACTCAATAGCGTTAGTCCGCTGGCTACACTCGAGCGAGGTTACTCTGTTACCACAAACCAAAACAACACAGTGGTTCGTCGCTTTGAGCAAGTTAAGGTCGGGGAATTTATCATAACAAAATTAAAGAAAGGGAAACTGGTTAGTCAAATTATCGAAATTAACGAATAAACTCATTATCTTTAAAGAATATTCATAAACTGTTTTTACCGGTTTTTAACATCATTTTTGCAATTCAAGTGATCACTAGTATATAATCTAAACAATAGGAAATTATTATATTATTCAGAGGGGTTATGAGTTACCCGATAGGTATTGATTTAGGTACGACAAATAGTTTAATTTGTGTTTGGCAAGATGGTAAACCACTCCTCATTCCTAATTCAATTGGTGAAGTTGTTACACCATCTGCAGTTAGTGTTGATGAAGACGATTCTATTTTAGTCGGACATGCGGCATTGTCCCGTTTAACCACGCATCCTAATCGTAGCGCAGCCGCTTTTAAACGCTTTTTAGGTTCAAATAAAGTTTTCGAATTAGGTGACAAAAAATTTACGCCAACTGAACTTTCAGCCATGGTTTTAAAATCATTGAAAGCAGATGCAGAGGCTTTTTTAAACCAAGAAATTCGTGATGTTGTCATTTCTGTTCCTGCTTATTTTAATGATGAACAGCGTAAGCAAACTCGTTTTGCTGCTGAGTTAGCGGGATTAAATGCTGTGCGTTTAATTAATGAACCAACAGCAGCTGCTATGGCATACGGATTACATGAAGACCAATCAGGTAATACTTTAGTATTTGACTTAGGTGGTGGCACGTTTGATGTGACTGTGCTTGAATATTCGATGCCAATTATTGAAGTGCACGCTTCGGCAGGTGATAACTATTTAGGTGGTGAAGATTTTACCCAAGAGCTTGTTAAAGCTTGCTTAAGTGAATGGAATCTTAAACAACAAGATATTCCAGCAGATGATTATGCTCGATTGTTAGATTTGGCAGAGCAATTAAAATGCAAATTAAATGGTGAACAGATGCACAATTTGACGTGGTTTTGGCAAGATAAGCAGTGGCAATTTGCACTCAATGAAAGCCGAGCTAAAATGATCTGGTTACCGTTACTTAACCGTTTGCGAGCACCGGTCGAACAAGCATTAAATGATGCACGTTTAAAGCCTAATCAGCTTGAGCATATTGTATTAGTTGGCGGTTCATCACGACTTGGTGTAGTGCGCGAATTGGTTACTAAATTATTTGGAAAATTACCTTATCGTCATATAAACCCAACTACAATTGTCGCTCAAGGTGCCGCTGTTCAAGCTGCTTGCCGATTGCGTAATAAAGATATAGAAGAAGTCATTCTCACCGACGTGTGTCCTTATACTCTTGGGATTGAAAGTTGTTCAAATAATGTCAGTGGATTATTTTCCCCCATTCTTGAACGTAATACTATTGTACCAACTTCGAAAGTAAAAACATTTTATACAACTCATCCTCAACAAAAGATGATTTGTATTTCGGTTTACCAAGGTGAAAATCCACGCGTTGAAAACAATGTTTTAATTGATGAGTTTGAAGTGCCTGTAACGCCAATGGAAAAAACACAAGGGATTGATGTTCGTTTTAGTTATGATTTAAATGGCTTATTAGAAGTTGATGTGGTTTTACTTGAGACAGGCAAACAGCACGGTAAGGTTATCGATCATAGCCCAATAGGTTTAACAGACAAGCAAAAACAAGAAAGTCATGAACGCTTAAAATCACTTAAGATTCATCCACGTGACGAAATGCCAAATCGTACCTTATTGGCTAGATTAGAACGAGCATGGGCCCAATCATTGGGTGATGAACGACTATTAATTGGATCATATATTGAAGCTTTTATGGAAGTATTAAATAGACAAAATTCTGAAGAAATTAACGAAATTCGTTGTGAAATTGAATCCGATCTACAAGATCTTAATCGATAACAGATAAAATTTGAAAAGTTCCCTTTTTTAGTAAATAAAAAAGGGAACTTTATTTAGTTTATTTTTTCTCGGTAATTTCTTCTAGTGGTGGTCCAAAACGATTGTTTTGTTCAATGCTAGGAAGCCAAAATGGCTTCAAAAAGAAGGGCGCAATCAGTATTGAAGTCAAAAAGTATAAAGGCTGCCCTTTATAGCTGTCATTTAGACGTCGCTTTATAGCAAAAACCGTGTTAGTTGCGACAATAGAATAACAAATCATAGAAAAAGTTGGACTATTTGGCTCAAAATACTTGCTAAGTACCGACATTAAATTTAACAGTACAAAATTACAAAATAATTGTGCAATAAAACCTTTTAGATTTGCTCGCCCATTCCAACGCCAAAACTGCCACCATTTGTTTATAGGCAATGACTGTGAGTCCAGTTTTTTTTGATTTTCGGTATTTTTTGCTATAAGTAATGCTGCACAAAGCCGCAAGATTAAATCATAGTCACTGGTATTTTTAAACTTGTCTAATATTTCGAGTTCACTTTTATCAAGTATACCGTAATAGTTAGACAAACGCTCAGCAAAGATCATTATTTGATCGGTTTGGATGTGATTGCATTTTATTTTGCCAACAGAAGATGGCGCAACCCAATTCTTTTGTAGATTTTTTGATATTTTTATTAACTTTTTATCATTGCCAATAATGTTGTGCAATACCTGACTTAATTTGGCTTTTTGCTCAGGTTTATTGAATACAATTATGTATAACAACATTAAATAAATTGGATTTCTATTCGCCAGTTTTTGTGCCCATGCGTACTCTAGTTTTTGCCCAATATCGTCAAAATCAATAAGGTGAGGCGCATCAATAAACCATTCAATCGAATTTTGATAATTGTTTAAAACACAATTAATTAGTCTGCCATCATTATTAATCAGATTATATAACTCTGTTTCATTTTTCCAATTTCCATACTTAAATATCTCTATTAACGGTTTAAATGGGTCATCCTCCTCGAGAACAAAGGTATTATTTTCTTGTTGAAGATAATTCGCAGTTTTTATTGGTTCACAAGCAATTGCGACTACTAATAAGTAACGACGATACCATTGCCAATAAGCTTCTTTCTTATTAGCAATAACTGAAGGATCTGGAGATTTTGGTAGTTGATAATAATTATTAAATTTTAAAAACGTAATCCAATCAAACATCTCCATATTTGAATAATGAAAGCTTTGATATAAGTGTGATTGAGCAATATCAGGGATATCTTCGAATCTATCTAACCATAAACGACCATATAAAACTTGCTTGCCATCTTCGTCGGGATCGAATTGGGTTGGAAGTTGAGCATTTTCATTATTATCAAATAACCATGCTTTAAATTCTTGTACTGGCGAAAGTTCTGTAAGCCATGCAAGATGTTGTTGTGCTTGGCGTTGCAAATGTTGCAAAATAAATTGTTCAAATGGATCATCACTTTGCTCATCTAAAATTTCTTGTAATAATCTTTCGTTACCATGGCGCAACATAATGGCATGTCGATATAAACGATATAATCGATTATTACCATCATCACGTAACAATATTGATAAGACTTGTTTATAATTCCAGTTTGTACTCAAAGCCCAATTAACAAAGTCGACGATTTCTTTTGAATATTCATTGATATCTTCTAACCCAGCTAATCGTGCCGTTGTGGTTGCAGTAATTTGCGGAATAGTATGCAAATAATTTTTTGTTTTATCGACCGCGACACAATAACTATTATTCAGTGCCATAACTAATAATGGGAAGTAATTTTTTTCAAAATAAACACACCAACCTGCTATCCAGCTTTCTGCTTTTTGTTGATAATGACCTGAATAATACAATTCTAACCAAGCCTGTAAGGCATTTTGTTTATCTTCAAGCAAAGTATATTGGATGGCAGCAATATATTTCCACTCGATAATAATATTTTCGTCTTGATCGCCTTCGGCAATGCATTTTAAAGCGTAATCCAAAATAGATTGATTTTTTAGGCTCGCAGCACTGTGCCAATGAGCAAATTCGAGCATAAATTTTTTATCATCAGGAAGGTAAATAACTGTATCTTGACATAAAAATGCATAAACATCTTCAGATCTACGTTCCCAAAATAACCATTTGGTATAATATATATAATCGATAGTTGTATTTTGTAGTATTTTATTTGTTGTCGGTAAGCATGTGTAATCAAAGACATCGCCACGATCAATGTGATTTAAATAATTATCATATTTTTCAAATTCATCAGTGAATTGTGTCATCAATTGCTGACGCCAGCGCAAATTATCGGCTAAAATTTTGACACATGATTCGGATATATTTGTTGTTTCGTAACTTAACTCTAATAGCCGCCATTTTACCGAATCAATAACTGTCATGGGATAGTCATAGAATGAGCCGATAAATTTTTGCCATTCATCAATGTTATAGCAACGCTGTGGATCTTCTAATAGGGCTTGATAAGCATCGCAAATTTCATTCGCTTTAATTTGTTCTTCTGTTAATGATGGCGCTTCTTTTTCTTCTGATTTCTGTGCAGTTTCGTCAACGGCTGTTTCGGGCAAATTTGCATAATTCATTGCCGATTCGTAAGCTTCGCGCAATGCTTTAAACCCGTCAGGATCCGTTTCAGGATGATATGAGGGTAATTTTGCACGATAGGCTTGACGAATAACAGTTGTATCTTTTGTTTGATCTATGCCCAGCAATTGCCAAAAATTTGTATTCATGACCAATCATACTCCGTTAGTGATTCAGGCTTTTCTAGTTCGTCAATCTCAATATACCAAGGCAGGCGATTGCAAGGAGAATCCTTGTCGGTAATTAATATTTTCATGGTATTTGTTTGTGATGCTCGGGTTAATTCACAGCGTAATACTTCAAGATCTTCTTTATTGTTGAGTGATTCCCAAAATTGAAAACCAACCGACCAACCCGCAAAGTAGTTATGCCAAGATTCATAAAAATATTGAGAACGAGCAGCAATTCTTGAAAAAATCCATAGCGCTTCTTCTTCGGTAATATATTTATTGGTCGTGCCATTGCGTAGCACATATCCCATACGTGCATAATCCCAACTACGAATGCCGCCATAGCCACATACGCAAAAAGTTTGTTCAACAAACTCTAGTAATATTTTTTGATAATCATCTTGTGCTTGGCAATAATCACGCCAGTCTGATTCAGAAAATCGAGAATAGATTGAATAATATTGAGATAATAAAGGTGCATGCCCATCATCAACCATATCAAAGACACAGTTTAGTAATGTTTGGCGAGAATCAATTCTCCAACTTTCACTCATATCCATAAAATCCCGATCGGGATAAAAGAACGGTGAAGTATAACTTGCACCATTATTCTTGCTTAAGGCAACCATTGGCGCAGACAAGCCATATAACCAATCAATAACATCTTGATTCATTTTTTTATTCCAATCATCTGATTTATTTTTTATCAAAAGATAGCAGATTTTACACCAAAATAAAAATTGAAATTCAAGGCGGGAATTTATGGTGTGGCTAAGTTATAATGAAATATAAATACAATTATAAGCCTGCATAAATCATAAAATCATTTTGCAAATCAATATCTACAAGGCATAATAATGGTAAATTTATTGGAATTTGATTATTACTAAGTAATAAGTCATAAGGAGTGATAATGAAAAAAATTACCTTAATGATAATGTTAATATTTTGTACATTAACATTACAAGGTTGCGTTGCTGCAGTTATTGGCGTTGGTGCAGGTGCAACAGCAAAAGTTGCTACAGATCCTCGTACCACTGGCACCCAAGTTGATGATACAACGCTCAGTTCACGCATGGGTATAAAAATTAAAGACCATGGACCTTTGTTTATTGGCTCGCGTATCGTTTCGAGTGCTTATGGTGGTAATATCCTTTTAGTTGGACAAGCCAATAGTGAACAAGTTGAACAAGCAGAAAAGCTTGCTTATCAAGTTGAAGGGGTAAAAAAAGTCTATAACCAAATTCGTATTGGGGAACCCGTTGGGGCAGTGACAATTACTAATGATACTTGGATAACTACTCAAGTTAAATCTCGGTTAGTTTTAGATGCCAAAACTAAAGCTCGCAAAATTAAAGTGGTAACCGAAAACAGTGAAGTATTTTTAATTGGAATTGTTACACCAGAAGAAGGCAAAGCAGCAGCTGAAATTGCAAGTAAAGTCAGTGGTGTAAAAAAAGTCATCACACTTTACACTTATACTGAAAATTAACGGAAACTATATAAAAGACAGGGGGCGCATTAGTCCCCTTTTTTATGCAACCGATTTTATGCGCTCAATTAATTTAGCAAGCCCTTGCAAACGTGATTGGCTTAGCTCATCGGAAATTTTTAACTGACTTAATAGGGATTGAAAATGGATAGCTGCAATTTCTTGTGCTGTTTTGTGATTAGCAATGATGATTAAAATGGCTAATAACCCTTTCACAATTCGCCCTTCGCTATCGCCACTAAAAATATAAGTATTATCGGCCTGCTTGTGATAACTAAGCCAAACTCGATTTTCGCAGCCATTGACTTGGTTCTGCTCTGTTTTTTGCTAGCCAGGAAAATCAGGCAATTGCTTGGCTAATATCACTAACTGTCGATAGCGATCTTGCCAAGTACGTTGCTTTGCAAATAACTCGGTTAAATTTTTCTGTGATAGCATAATATTGACCTATTTATGGTTGACTATTTTGTAAAAAATTTTCAGGAATCTATCATTTGATATATAAAACTATTTTTTGATAGGTTTAATTTAACAGGATAAAGTTAGATGGTAAACTAAGTTGTTCAAAAATGGAGCAACGTACAGTATTGATAACAACAATATGAAAAAATTGTATTACCTAAATAAACAATTTATGATGTGGTATGCTGAAAATAAAAGCATATTTAGGTTATATGCCATAAAGTGCTAGCTTAGTTGTACCTTTGTTGACGCAAAAATAAGGATTAAATAGTATTATGATACGTCAAAATAACAGACCCTATTTTAGATATAACATTGAACAATTACAAAATCTTGCCGAAGAAAATAATAATAATCTTGAAATCTTAAATCTGATTGTGATGGAATTGGAGTGCCGTTCAACCAAGAAAGCTATGATTTTATTAGAAAAAACAAGTGATTATCTGTCAAAAAATAAAAAAATTGTACCGTTAAAAGAAAAAGTGAACAATCAGAATTCTGATAGTCAACATTTTAGTGAGAAGATAATAAACAACAAACAAGCAATAGAAAAAGATTCACAATTTCAGCGTTGTGTACAGGTAGAAAAAGTAAACGACAATAAGATTATTTCAAAAGACGTGGATGTAAATCATCATCAACATGCGACTCAAACGGTCGAGCAATCTAGCCACATAGCGGAGTGTATGCATAAAGTTCAGACTTACTCTCAATTACCAGAAATAAAAAGAATAAACGAACAAGTGAATAGTCTTAGAATAGATAGAAACAACGATCCATTATCGATTCTCTCAAGTTGGAGTGCGTTAGAAGCTTTGGCGCCTCAAACTTACAAAAAACCAGAAGATTTAGCTAATGGTGATCGTAATAATATTATCAATACAACTCATACGGGTTTGCCGTGGTTACAGCAGCAAAAAAGCAGACCTAATTATAAGATTTATTATCAGGTGTGCTTAGGTTCAATTTCTATGTCAGAAGCAATCAAAGATCTTATTAAAGTATTTGGTCGAGATGAAGAACTAAACCAAAGAACTACAGAACACGCTGTTATCGGTTCATTACTGGTCGATAATAATGGTGTTTTATTAGAAGAAAACGGTATTGCAATTTCTAGTTTTGCTTGGGCTTTACCTTTAACGTTAAATAAACAATTAAATGGACTTAATCAATGGATAAACATTGAACGCACCATTCTGGCGCATCTTCAAAAATTATTACGTAAAACCAATGAGCAAGGTCAACTGATACCATTAAATAAAACAATGATCATTAATGCTTTTTATTGGTTGGTTAATCAGTTTGAACTACCCGATCATCTTGTTCAGCCACCTGAGTATATTATTCGTACGTACCACCATTTCAAAGCGAAAACGCCGCCAGAACTACCACTATTAAATTCATTCTATTTTAATGATCTGCTTAAAATCGCTCAACAAGTAGAAAACAAAACAGTTAATAAAGGAATTAAAGCCTATTTGGGTATAACAGAAATAAAAAATGTGAATGATTTGTTGACTAATCACGTTCTTTTAGAAAAAGTTTTGGCTCCAAAGAATATAAGTTTATCCCGTTGGCCTTCGCCAGGTGGACATCCGTTGGTCACTTTACAACAAGCGGCTGTTAATTTAACAAGAATGGAATTGAGGGATAATGGTGGCATTATTGCTGTAAATGGCCCTCCTGGAACGGGTAAAACGACATTGCTAAGGGACATTGTGGCTTCGGCTGTTGTTGATCGTGCTCTGGCAATGTGTGCTTTTGATGAACCCGAGAAAGCTTTTATACCTGTCGGAGGTAAAATTCCCGCAGGAAAAGGATTTTATCAGCTTTATCAACTAGATACTTGCTTAAAAGGGCATGAAATAGTTGTGGCTTCAAGTAATAATAAAGCAGTCGAAAACATCAGTAAAGAGTTACCAGCAAGTAAAGCTATTGGTTATTCGGTTGATGAATTTAACTATTTTAGTGCAATAAGTAATCATGTTTATAATTTATCGATTGATGATAATAAGCAAACCGACAATTCAAATTTACCATTGAATGAAACTTGGGGCATGATGGCTGCTGTGCTTGGCAATAGCAAAAATCGGACAATTTTTCAAAAAACATTTTGGTGGAATGAAGAGTATGGTTTTCGCATTTATTTAAAAGCTGCTAAAGGTGATGATGTTACAAAAGAGATTACAGATGAGCAAGGCAACGTTATTGCCCGTAAAATACCAGAAATTGTTTCAATAGAGCGACCAGCGACAACACTTCAACAAGCCGTAAGCTTATGGCAAGCAAAAAAAAATGAATTCTTGAAACTTAAATCAGAAATTGAAGCTGCATTAAAGACATTAGAACAACTACGACAAGCTTGTTTAAATAAGCAAAAAATTAGTCAGAAAGTTACTGAACAATATACTGTTCAACAAAATTATCAACAAAAGAAACAAGAACTAGATTTACAATTAGCGCAGCAACAAGCAGAATATCAGTCTTATGAAGCATTGTATGAGAAATCCCAACATATTGAGAACCTAAGTAAGAAAAAAAAGCCGGGATTGTTTGCTCGTTTATTTCGTACTCAGGCTTGGATGCAATGGTTACATAAACATAAAGAATTACAACAATCATCATACTCTAGAAAAAAACTTTTTCTAAATGCGCAAGCTGTTGTAGAACAACTTTTATCTGAAAAACAAAAATTAGAACAAAAACAATCGAATATACAACAATCCCAAATTAAACAACAAAATGAGCTAGCGCGATTGAACCAATATATTGATTCTTATCGCACTAAACTCGGTAATCGTCTTATTGAGGATAAAACTTTTTTTGCTGATCATCAGCTTTATAATCTAAATTCCCCTTGGTTACCAAATGAATTACATAAAAAACGAGAGCGACTGTTCATGCTAGCTATGGATCTTCACAAAGCCTTTATAAATGCTAGTGCTCAAAAAATCCTACATAATTTAAGTATTTTTATGATGCCTGGTGCGCTAAAAGAACAAGACAAAAAACAATTTTTATCTGATTTATGGTCAACGCTGTTTCTTGCCGTGCCTGTTATATCAACAACATTTGCTTCTTTTGAACGTATGATGGGAGATCTAAATCAAGATTCAATTGGCTGGTTATTAATTGATGAAGCAGGACAAGCATTACCCCAAGCTGCTGTGGGTGCTATAGCTCGTGCCAAAAGAACCATTGTTGTTGGTGATCCATTACAAATTCCGCCCGTTACTTCTATTCCATTACGTTTAAACGAAGAGATATGTCGATTTTTTAACGTAAATAAAACACTTTGGAGCGCACCTGATGCTTCTGTTCAAACACTAGCTGATAGAGCTTCTAGTTACCAATCTTCTTTTAGGAATGATACAGGAGGACGTAATGTCGGGATCCCATTATTAGTGCATCGACGCTGTTGTGAGCCAATGTTTAGCATTTCTAATCATATTGCTTATGATGGGCAAATGGTTTATGCAGCAGGGCACCATCAACCAGGCGTGATTGGTAATATATTGGGTTCTTCTTGTTGGTTTGATTTAAATGGTCAAGCGGATACAAAATGGTGTCCTGATGAGGGAAAAATAGTGATTGAGCTTTTAAATAAAATTGCCCATCAAGGCATTACCGAGCCCGATTTATTTATTATTACGCCATTCAAGATAGTGGCTAACGAATTAAGAAACTGTTTAAGAAAAGAAAAAGACCTTTTTGAAAAACTTAATATTAATTTAAATCAATGGATCATTGACCGAATCGGAACTATTCATACAGTTCAAGGGCGGGAAGCAGATAGCGTGATATTAGTGCTTGGAGCTCCAGAAAATAAACATAATGGAGCGCGTCTATGGGCGGCTGGTACACCTAATATTATTAACGTTGCGGCATCAAGAGCTAAACAGAACTTTTATGTTATTGGCTCTTATGCTTCTTGGTCAGGAGTAGGACATTGTCGAATAATGGCGCAGTATTTACCAGTGAAATAATTATCGATAAATAAAAATTTAACTGTTAGTCATCTCCCTATTTATGTTTGATGACATTATATTATAAATTCTCAAATAATGTGGCTTGGTGCGATGGTAATTATCATCGCAATATTTTTAAATTTTCAGGGGTGCGGTATGTCATCTAATTTTTTGGTTAATTCTAAAGCTTAATTTGGATTCAATTTTTTTACTGTTTGATTCCCTTCTGTTACTCTTCAGGGTTATAAATTAACTCACACATCATGTTAAATAAAGATTATCAAAACTTATCTGATTGATTTTATGCGCTCAATTAATTTAGCAAGCCCTTGCAAACGTGATTGGCTTAGCTCATCGGAAATTTTTAACTGACTTAATAGGGATTGAAAATCGATAGCTGCAATTTCTTGTGCTGTTTTGTGATTGGCAATGATGATTAAAATGGCTAATAACCCTTTCACAATTCGCCCTTCGCTATCGCCGCTAAAAATATAAGTATTATCGGCCTGCTTGTGATAACTAAGCCAAACTCGATTTTCGCAGCCATTGATTTGATTTTGCGCTATCTTTAGCTGTTCAGGAAAATCAGGCAATTGCTTGGCTAATATCACTAACTGTCGATAGCGATCTTGCCAAGTACGTTGCTTTGCAAATAATTCGGTTAAGCTTTGCTGTGATAGCATAATATTGACCTATTTACGGTTAACTGTTTGTAAAAAAGTTTCAGGAAACTATACGTTTTAGTATAAAATTACACTAATATTTCAATTGCATTTTGCAACTCTGAAATAAATTTATCCACATCTTGCTGATTATTATATGGCATCAATGAAACACGAACCGCGCCGTGGCACCCTAATTTATTTATCAAAGGCTGGGCACAAAGCTCACCAGTGCGGATCGCAATATTTTGTTCACTTAATAAGATAGCAATATCATTATGATGAATATCATTGATATTAAACGTAATAATCGGGCTACTATCCACACTATAAAATTGAATATCCGCAAATTGGTTTAGTTGTGATTTTGCGTAGTCAGCGAGTTGCTTTGTGTAGTTCTCTGCTTGCTTATTATCCCAACTTTTTAACCATTCAAGTGTTGCGTTAAAGCCAAGAATCCCAGCAATATTGGGCGTGCCTGCTTCAAATTTATAGGGAAGATCTTCTTGAATAAAATCATCAAATGAAGCGCTTTTTAGCATTTTTCCGCCACCATGCCAAACCGACATTTGTTCAAGTAAGGCCTTTTTACCATATAAAACACCAAGACCAGTTGGTCCATACAATTTATGGGCTGAAAAAGCATAAAAATCGATATTTAATTGCTGGGCATTAAGCGCATGATGAACAATGCCTTGAGCACCATCAACAACTAAAACCGCATTATGTTGATGAACAATGTGGCTAATTGTTGCTAAATCAGGGCAAAATCCAGTGACGTTTGACATTTGGGTTATTGCAACGATTTTAGTCTTTACTGATATTAGAGATAATAATTCATCAATATCCGATGACCATTTTATAACTTTAGCCCCCGTTTGTGTTGCAACAATTAGCCAAGGTAATAAATTGCTATGATGCTCTAATTCACTCACAATAATTTCATCATCAGGTTGTAGCAACGGGCGAGCATAGCTTTGTACGATTAAATTAATTGATTCGGTTGCTCCTCGTGTCCAGATAATTTCAGAGCTGCTATTAGCATGAATTAAATCAGCAACATTTTGCCTTGCCCTATCAATTGTTGTTGTGACTTGCAAAGCATCTTGATACAAACTACGCTTTGCGGTTGCTGTATTTTGTGCATAATACGCAAATGTTGCATCAATCATCACTTGTGGTTTAAGTGCGGTTGCTGCCGAATCAAGATATACGCTTTCACTATTAAGCGCAGGAAAATTCGCCCTAAATTGCTCAGGTACAAAATGCTTATTGGGTAAGTTCAAGTCCGGCAATACCATTCCAGTAACCATTACAATCTCGTTTATGTTCAATTTGTAGTGGGTTTAATCCATCTTCGTTGGCTTTGAACTGCTTGACAATATCAAGTGTTTCAAGACCAAGTGGAGAAATTCTAACAATATCCACTAATCCTTTCATCTCTTTGAGATTATTGCCTAAGTTATAACAATAACCACTTTGAGTCTGAATACCGTTTAGCACAAATACTTTTTGCTGTTCTTGCGAGAACACTTCACGCCCAACGGGATAGTTAATGCAACATGTTTCACATTTATCTTTAGGCTTGTCTTCTGATCTAGCGGTAAAACAACGCGCTGAATAAGCTAAAGGTAAGTAACCGTAGCTAAAGACTTCAACTTCAAAATTTCGCTTAATATTTAAATTTTCAAACTGATTAAGTACATTGGTTAACCAATCACGAGAAAGTTCAACCGGCATACACCAACGCACCATCCCTTGTTTTTGTAATAATTTTAAAGTTAATGCGTTATAACAGTTAATAGCAGGGCCTGCAACAAATGGTAATTTATGCTCTTGCGCAATATTAATAGCAGCTAAATCATTTGCTTCGACTAAAAAATCGCCGTTATTGACTAATTGTCGTAAATCATTTAATTCTGATGGTGCTTCAAGTAACGCTAGGGTTGAAAGTACCACTTGTTTACCCGATTTAGCAATTTCTTTCGCCAGTTCAAGCCAATTGACAACTTTCATTTCACGGCGTTTGGTACACACCGTTTCGCCCATATAAATAACATCTGCTGCACTCTCTTTGGCAGCATGATAAAACGCTTCTGTTGTGGTTTTAGGCCAATAATAAAGTAATGGTCCTAATGCGTATTTCATAGTTTTGCTCACAATATTGTTTATATTAGATGAATTAAATTATTAAACATAATACCTTATCGCCTGTATTTATTTACAATAAAAACAGAAGATATAAAAAGCGAAATATTACATTTAAAATGTATATTTTTTAATTATTTGTTTTAATAAGCAAATTAAGTTATTGCCATTTACGGTGATAAGCGCCTAATGTTGTCTGTGTTCCCTCTGAAACAGAGCCAAGCGTATCCATCCAGCTTTTTTCTGTTTGGAATGATTGCGGATTGGCTTTATAGCGATCGATGGCTTGTCGCCATACTTTGGTCACTTGTTCAACATAAGCAGGGCTACGCTGACGCCCCTCAATTTTAACCGAGGCAATATTAGCAGCAAATAGTTCAGGTAATAACTCAATAGTATTTAAGCTGGTTGGCTCCTCGATTGGATGATAAAGCTTATCGCCAACAAAATAACGCCCTTTGCATAGCGTTGGGTAACCCGCATTTTCGCCTTTTTTATGGCAATCAATTAACACATTATTGAGTCGTGACTCAAGCCCTTTTCCGGTATCTTCCCAGCGAACAAATTTAGCAGGCGAACAAGCTCCAACGGTATTGGGTGATTCACCGGTTAAATAGGATGATAAATAACAGCGCCCTTCCGCCATAATACACAGGCTACCGAAAGCAAATACTTCAAGCGGAACAGGGGAAACTTGTGATAACTGTTTGACTTGATGCATCGAAAGTACACGTGGTAACACAATACGATGTACCTGAAAATTGTTATAGTAAAACTTAATTGATTCTTCATTGGTTGAAGACGCTTGCACAGAAACATGGCGTTCAAGATCAGGGTACTTTTCAGCCGCATAATCAAGCATGGCAAGATCAGCAATAATTAACGCATCGGCGCCAATATTGGCTGCTGTATCAACAGCGTGTTGCCAACGCTGAAAATTTTCAGGATGAGCAAAAGTATTAATGGCAATATGTAACTTTTTACCGCGTTTATGTACATAATCTGAAGCTTCTAACAATCGCTTTTCATTAAAATTTAAACCAGCAAAATGACGGGCATTGGTGTCATCTTTCAAACCAATATAAACAGCATCAGCACCGTTATCAATGGCCACTTTTAGTGACGGTAAAGATCCTGCTGGACAAAGAAGTTCCATAATTATTCCTAACTTAATTTCGGTAATTTATTCGCTGTGTATTATGCAATAATTCCGAGTGTAATGCGAATAGAAAGCGATAGTGTTAGCTAAAAAACATCAGATGCTTGGTTTATTGTATAAACAGTAATTCCTACAAATTATATGAATAACAATTACTGCTAAAAATCGCAGTATAAGCCATTACATGTGTTACGCTTGGAACGGCATTTTGGGGAAATATTTTATATCATATCTAATTGCATGTTTTATGATCAGTATAAATAAAACTCTGGTTAAGTACAAAAATAAGATATATGGTAATATTTATAATGTGAATAAAAATAATTCATTATTTATCAATTTTTTACACTATCTTAATGATCAAGATATGTAAGTTTTTATTTATAACACATTAATAATATTTGGAATTTTATTAATAATTGTAGAAAAATAGCGTAATTTATTATATCATAAAGATTATCTATTTATATTATTTAAGAAATTATCAATTTATTCGTGTTTCATAAGGAATCAAATATGTCAAATAGCTATCAAAACGAAGTACCTCCTGCTCGTGTTAATATTCAACTAGATCTTCATACTGGTGGGGCCCAAAAGAAAGTTGAGTTACCTTTAAAAATTTTATCTATTGGTGATTATGGTCGAGGTAAAGACAAACGCCCACTTTCAGAAAAAGAGAAAGTATCTATTAATAAAAATAATTTTGATGCAGTATTAAAAGAATTTAGACCTTCTGCCAAAATCAGTGTACCAAATACTCTTGCTGATGATGGTAGCGATATTAGTGTAGAACTTGCATTTGAATCAATGAATGATTTTAAACCTGAACAAGTTGCAAGAAACATTCCTCAGCTTCGTTCTTTGCTTGCTATGCGTAATTTATTAAGAGATTTGAAATCTAACTTACTAGACAACGCTACATTTCGTTACGAACTAGAGAAAATTGTTAAAGATGAACAATTATCTGATGAGCTTCGTGCAGAATTAGAATCAATTGTATCTAAAAACACAAAATAAGTGTTTTTTAATAAATTATCTCAGTTACTTTCGAAATAAATTATATCGTTATTGATGAACAATAAGGAAAAAAGCAATGAACGAAAAAACAGAACAAAAAAGTGTTAGCCAAACCGTTTTAGAAGATAATGGTAGTGTTTACCAATCTTTATTTAATAAAATAAATTTAAATCCAATCCAAAAAGCTGGTGAGATCGATAAATACGAAGATAATGATGTATTATTTGAGTCCTCACAAGATGAACGTGTCACCATGGCTGTTGACATTTTACTTAAATTGATTCAAAGCTCATCTCAAAAAGTTGAAAAACTAGACAAACATTTATTGGATTACCATATTAGCCAAATCGACCAAAAACTAAGCCGACAATTAGATGCGATTATGCATAATGAAACTTTCCAAGAAATTGAGGCGACATGGCGTGGTTTAAAATTTTTAGTAGATCGTACTGATTTTCGACGTAACGTAAAAATTGAATTATTAGATGCTTCAAAAGAAGATCTTCGCCAAGATTTTGAAGATGCACCAGAAATCATCCAAACAGGTTTTTATCGTCATACTTATATTCAAGAATATGATACACCGGGTGGAGAACCAATAGGTGTAACTATCTCGAATTATGAATTTGATCGTGGTCCACAAGATATAGCTTTATTACGCAATATTTCAAAAGTTGCGGCTGCAGCTCATATGCCATTTGTTGGTTCTGTCGGTCCAAAATTCTTTGGCAAAGAAACCATGGAAGAAGTTGCTGCAATTAAAGATATTGCAAATTATTTTGATCGAGCTGAATATACAAAATGGAACAGTTTCCGCGAAACGGATGATTCACGTTATGTTGGCTTAACTTTACCAAGAGTATTAGCTCGTTTACCTTATGGTCCTGATACAGTACCTGTCCGTAGTTTTAACTATATTGAAGATGTTAAAGGCATTGAACATAGTCGTTATTTATGGGCTAACGCTTCGTATGCTTTTGCAGCTAACATGGTACAAAGTTTTATTCGTAATGGTTGGTGTGTACAAATTCGAGGTCCACAAGCTGGAGGCCTTGTCGAAGATTTACCTATCCATCTTTACGATTTAGGTACAGGCAACCAAGTTAAGATCCCAACTGAAGTTCTTATCCCAGAAACACGTGAATTTGAATTTGCTAATTTAGGTTTTATACCGCTGTCTTTCTATAAAAATAGAGATTATGCTTGTTTCTTCTCTGCAAATTCGGCACAAAAACCAGCGCTATATGATACAAAAGAAGCAACAGCAAATAGCCGTATTAATGCACGCTTACCATATATCTTCTTATTATCACGTATTGCTCATTATTTAAAAGTAATTCAGCGAGAAAATATTGGAACAACAAAAGATCGTCGAGTTCTTGAACTTGAGTTAAATAAATGGATTAGCAATCTTGTGACTGAAATGACTGATCCTAGTGACGAAGTTCAAGCATCTCATCCATTACGAGAAGCAAAAGTTATTGTTGAAGATATTGAGGATAACCCAGGATTCTTCCGTGTTAAAACATTTTTAATCCCACATTTCCAGGTTGAAGGAATGGATATTAATTTATCGATGGTATCACAAATGCCAAAAGCTAAAGCTTAATATCAAAAAATCTGGGTGGTAGGATTCATGAAAATTTTTCGTCCTTTATGGAATGAAGGTGTCTTTTTGACACCTCAACAATTTCAGCAACAGGCGTTATGGCAACAGTTTTCCTCTCAAAAGTTAGCTGCTATGGCAGTAGCTAACCCATGGGGTGTTGAAAAATTAGTCATAGATACGCAAGCGCTGACAATCGATCGCTTGCAGGCAGAATCTATTAGTATTCGATTTCGTGATGGCGTGCTAATTAATACTGATACGGCTGATAAATTACCCGAAGCTAGAACACTAAATACAGATGTTCCACCTGAGCGTGAAGAAGTCATTGTATTTATTGGGATACCATTGCTACAAGCTAATGGAGGTAACTGTCTACAAGACAATCAACAACTTGAAAGACCGCTTCGCTATCGACAAGAATGGATGGAAGTGGTAGATCTATTTGGACAAAATGCTGAAACAATTGCTGTTGAGCGTTATGCGTTAACTTTTTTATTTGATTTTGAAGATCATAGTGATTATTTAACATGTCCAATTGCATGCCTTAAGCGTGATCTAAATGGTCGTTTTGTACTTGATTTTGAATATCTTCCTCCACTAATTAATTTATTCACTCAAAGTGGAACATTAATAAAAGAGTTAGAATTATTATGTATCCAAATACAAGCTAAACGTCAACGTTTAATGGGTATGAGACATGAACGTAACGAACAAATGGCTGAATTTGCAATAGCTGATGTATCCCTGTTTTGGCTTTTAAATGCACTAAACACATTTGAGCCTCAACTCAAATTTTTACGTGATAATCCAACTATTCACCCAGAAAACCTTTACCAAACCTTAACGGCATTAACAGGTGCATTGTTAACGTTTTCATTAGCAAATGATGTCGATAAAATTCCAGCTTATCAACACACCAACCTTAATGAAGTGTTTCCACCATTATTTGGATTAGTGCGTAATTTGTTAGAAGAAAGCTTACCATCTCGAGTGATTAAAATTGATTTAGTACATAATAAAGATACATTATGGACAGGTCGCTTAAACGATTCTCGTCTTGTTGAAGATGCTGATTTTTATCTCTCTGTACGTTCAAGTATGCCCGGACATCAATTACAGTCTCAGTTTCCAATATTATGTAAAGCCGGTGCACCAGATGATGTAAGGCAAATTATACATTCAGCATTATCGGGTATACCAATAAAAGCGCTTAGCCATGTTCCAGCAGCAATACCTATGCGTTTAGAAAATCAATATTTTGCACTGGATCTATCGCATAGTGCTGCAAAAAATATGTTGCAAACTCGATGTTGTGAGTTTTATGTACCAAGAGCAATGCCAGATATTTCACTAGAACTTTTCGCAGTTTTGCGATCATAAGGTCAAGATTATGAGTATAGAACCACAAACAATAGTCATTGATGAATTATTACGGGATTCAATATTAGTTGTTGTCCAATTAAAAGCGAAAGCGGATATTCCATCAGGACATAAATTATATGAACTTTGTAAACAGCAAGTGACGACCGTTCGTGAGACGTTATATAAGGCACAATATAGTCAAGATGTGATTGATGATATAAGTTATGCCCTATGTGCATTATTAGATGAAACAGTATTACTTTGCCATCGTGATAACCCCGAAAAACAAAATTATGATGAGTGGTTAGGCGCACCATTACAAGTCATTTTTTTTAATACACATAATGCTGGTTATGATTTATTTGAAAAAATTCGCGGACGCTTAAAAGCAGATAAAAAAGATCCATTAGTATTAAGTTGCTTTGACAGAGTGCTTGGGCTTGGCTTTCAAGGGTGCTATCTTGATAAACCTCAAATGGAAAGGGAACACTTGGTTTTAGCCCTACGTGAAGCTGTACGAGAGTACGAGCCAGAACAATCTCATCCTATTATTGAACAAACCAAAACTTATCGTTATTTAGGGCGCAAAACGATGCTGTTATCTTGTACTGCGTTATCCGTTTTGTTGGTTATTGTTCTTTACTTTTTATTAGATTATCGACTTGATACGTTGATTAAAAAAATTGTAGGTTAAAGGGGAATTTATGAGCGATTACCCTAAACGAATTCAAATCATTTATGCTGCTATATTAAGCTTATTGTTACTATTTGTTTTTTTACCAATAGCAGTCGGTTGGAAAATTATTGGTACGGTTTTAGTTTTAGTTATTGCAGGTGGATTGCTATGGCGAATGCAACGCTATCGGCGAATGCTTGCTTTATCAACAACAAATATTGATTTTTTAACTCAAAAGCTTGATTTATTACCGGCAAGGCAACGTTATCGATTACCTATCTTATTGGTAACTGGTAGTGCAGCAAAAGACTTTTTTCCTGAGGATCTATCCATAGCAGAATCGAATATTGTTGTTTCATCCGAAGCAGTATGGATCTATGTTGAAGAGTATTCTCATTTACCTATTGTTTATGATTCATTAATCGCAAAATGGCCAGATATGATAGGGCGGGTAGGCATATTTCTTGCTTTAACGCCTGAACTTGAGGATAAACAAGGATTGTTCATTGCTAAATTGCAGGCATTTCGTCAATCATGGGCAGATACATGTCGCATTGCAAAATATCAACTGCCTGTTTACTTATCGACACATATTGGTCTAAATAATTTAATTTATGATGAACAAAATCCATTACCTGTTTATTGGTTTCAATTAGTTGATCACAAATTATTTCTGCTTGATCGTTATTTATCGCCTCTAAACAATTGGGTTAATGATATTAAAACGCCTTCAAGCGAACGGGAAAGACGATTACGATTAAGACCATTGCTAAACGAAGCACAATCTTGGATTGAACAAGTCGTGTTATCAACGTTAATTGATCCAAAACAGCCTATTGCAAAATGTAATCCAACAGGGATAGCGATTTATCCTATAAATCAATCTATTGTAAATAACAATATTATGCAAAAACAATGGGAAAGTATCACGACTTTACTACTGCCAAATAACCATAAAATTGAAGATAATGTAAGTCCGCCCGATTCCTTAATTAAATTTATGCCAATAGCTTACCCATTTTCGCCTATTGCCACGATGGCCTGTGGATTAATTACGATCACATCCATATTTATTATGGGGTGTTTAGGCGCATCTTTTTGGAACAATATTAAACTTTCCGATCAAATACAAAATGATATTCGGCATTACCATTTAATTTCGATGGACAGTTATGAAGAAAAGCGACAAGCACTTGAGTTACTTAAAGGCGATAGAACAATGTTAAATCAATATTTAGCTCAGGGGGAACCTGTTCGTTTAGGTATGGGGCTTTATCATGGACAGCAATTACTTGAGCCTTTAAATGTCTCTATGAGTGATTATGTTGCTAAACCACCAGAGCCAGAAAAAATTATTATTAAAGAAGAAAAAGTTATCATGAAAGAAGCACCGTCCGTGATTCGTCTAGATAGTTTAGCATTATTTGAAAGTGGCCAATCAAGCTTAAAATCAGATTCAACCAAAATATTAGTCAATGCGTTAGTTGAAATGAAAAAACAAATAAATGCTAACCACGGAACAGGGTGGCTTATTTTAGTTGCAGGGCATACTGACTCCACTGGTGATGAAAATAAAAATATTCAATTATCACTTGAGCGTGCAACAGCAGTACGAAACTGGATTATAAAAGCCAGTGATATCCCTGAAACCTGTTTTGCAATACAAGGGTATGGAGCAAAAAAACCGCTAGTTAGTAACGACACTCTGGAAGGTCGAGCACAAAACCGGCGAGTAGAAATTAGCTTAGTTCCTCAAATGTCAAATTGTATTTTGGCAAATGAAAACTAAGAGTGTTTAATAAAAATCAAAAAAGGAGTAAAAACAATGGCAGTTCCAGCGTATATGTTTTTAAAAGACGATGGTGGTGCAGAAATTAAAGGTTCTGTAACTGTAGTAGGACGTGAAGGTAGTGTTGAAGTGGTTGAATTTGATCACAAAGTCTACATTCCAACCGATGGTAATACAGGTAAATTAACCGGAACTCGCGTTCATAAAGCACTTGAATTTGTTAAAGAAGTTGATGCTTCATCACCTTATCTTTACAAAGCTGTAACTACAGGCCAAAACTTAAAGTCTGTTGAAATCAAATGGTACAAAATTAATGATGCAGGTCAGGAAATTGAATATTTCAATACATTAATGGATAACGTAAAAATTGTTTCTATTAAACCTGAAATGCACAATATTAAAGATCCAACAAAAGAACAATACAATCATTTAGAGCGTATTGAACTACGTTACGAAAAAATCACTTGGACTTATAAAGATGGCAACATCATTCACTCAGATAGCTGGGTTGAAAGTAGAGCCTAATGTGGTTTTTGTTGATTCTGCCATTACGGCAGAATCAACATTTTTTTATAAACAATAACATAACGAAAGGAATAGTAATGATTGCCGATCCTTCTGTTTTATTAAGGCGACTCAATCCGTATTGTGCAAGAGCACTTGAAGCTGCGGCAGAATTATGTCAAACGAGAGCACATCCAGAAATTACACTTGAACATTGGTTATTAAAATTATTAGAACAAGGCGCAGGGGATATTTCATTTATTGCAAGACATTACCAACTAGATATGGACAAAGTCTGGCAAGGATTATTGAATTATTTAGACATTTTACCACACACAATTAATACAAAACCTAGTTTATCGTCATCGTTGATTGCGGTATTGCAATCAGCATGGTTAAAGGCTTCACTTGAAGATCAAGAAGATGTTATTCGTTCAGTACATATTTTACAAGTGTTACAAGAGATGCCTCATTGCTTAAAAGCACAAGATGCATGGCAATTGCTTAGCTTATCCGTTGTGTCATTACAAAAAATGCGCACTCAATTAAATGAAACATCAGATGAAAGCCCAGTAAATCAATACAGTTATCATTCAAATAATGATATCGATAGCACATCCCAATCAAAAATTGATACTAATCAGGATTCGCAAACAGCTGATACTAAAAATAACCAACAACAAGCTGTACAACAAAAACATTATCAAGCGGCGCTTAGTCGATTTACTGAAGATATTACCGAAAAAGCGAAAACAGGTAAAATTGATCCTGTATTTGGTCGCGATAGTGAAATAAGACAAATGATCGATATTTTATCTCGTCGTCGCAAAAATAACCCAATCTTAGTGGGGGAACCCGGCGTAGGTAAAACGGCATTAGTTGAAGGACTGGCGCTACGTATTGCAGAAGGCAACGTGCCTAAGAACCTTGAAAAAGTTAGCATATTAATGCTTGATCTTGGCTTACTACAAGCTGGTGCTGGCGTAAAAGGGGAATTTGAACAAAGATTAAAAAATGTGATTGAGGCTGTTCAACAATCACCGAACCCAATATTACTTTTTATTGATGAGGCACACACCATTATTGGTGCAGGTAATTCAGCCGGTGGAGCTGATGCAGCAAATTTATTAAAACCGGCGCTAGCTAGGGGTGAATTACGTACAATTGCTGCTACAACATGGTCTGAATACAAACAATATTTTGAAAAAGATGCTGCGTTAGAACGTCGTTTTCAAATTGTTAAAGTTGATGAGCCTGATGACGAGAAAGCCTGTCTTATGCTACGTGGTTTAAAATTACGATACGCAAAACACCATGGTGTACATATACTGGATGAAGCTGTTAAAACAGCGGTTTCGCTTTCTCGACGTTATATCAGTGGTCGTCAACTGCCAGATAAAGCCGTTGATCTGCTTGATACTGCTTCAGCTCGGGTTCGCATGGGGCTAGATACAATTCCTGAATCAATCACGTTGCTTGAAGCCAAAATTGCCTCATTGACAATGGAACAAGAAGCAATAGAAGCTGATGTAGTATTAGGAGAACAGCTATCAACAGATCGTATGGGAGAAATCGATTTACAACTAGGCGAACTACAAGAACAATTAACCAATCAACAAATACAATTTGAAAAAGAGAAAAAACTTGTTGAAACACTAATTGAGTTACGACAAAAATTAACACTAAAACAAGATAAAAAAATTCAAAAGCAACTGATTGCAACACAGCAAAAATTAAGTGAACTACAAAAAAGTTTACCTTTATTGTCACTTGATGTTGATAGCCGAATTGTCTCTTCAATTATTGCCGATTGGACCGGAGTGCCATTAGAAAGTCTATTAAAAGATGAACAAAGCCATTTGCTTATGTTAGAAGATGATTTGCGCTTACGTGTTGTCGGTCAAGATAACGCGCTTTTTGACATCGCTAAACGGATTCGTGCTGCAAAAACGGGGCTAACCTCAGAAGATGCGCCGATGGGAGTATTCTTATTAGTCGGTCCTTCTGGTGTAGGTAAAACCGAAACAGCTTTAGCTTTAGCTGATACGCTTTTCGGTGGCGAACAATCTTTGATCACCATTAATATGTCAGAGTATCAAGAAGCTCATACCGTATCACAACTCAAAGGATCACCACCTGGATATGTGGGTTATGGTCAGGGTGGAATATTGACTGAAGCCGTCCGTAAACGCCCATATAGCGTTGTATTATTGGATGAAGTCGAAAAAGCACATCGCGATGTATTGAATCTATTTTATCAAGTATTCGATCGTGGTTTTATGCGAGATGGTGAAGGGCGTGAAATTGATTTCCGTAATACCTTAATATTAATGACTTCTAACCTAGGCAGCGATGAATTAATGGCATTATTTGATGAAATGCCAAATGCTGATATTGCAACACAGCAAGAATTATTGCGCCCTATTATACGTGAACACTTTCAACCAGCATTATTAGCGCGTTTTCAAACTGTCATTTATAAACCATTAGATGATGTTGCACTGCGCAAAATCGTTGAAATGAAATTAAATAAAGTTGCCTCTCGATTACAAAAACATTACAAAATTGAGTTTAATGTTGGTCAAAAACTTTACGATACCTTAGTTTCAGCTTGCTTATTGCCAGATACAGGTGCTCGTAATATCGATAGTATTTTAAATCAACAAATCTTACCAGTAGTTTCTAACTTGTTACTACAGCAGGTTAATAGCCAAAACAATCAATCACTAACGTTACAACTCGACTTTAGTGAAACAGATGGCATTGTACTTGAATGGGTAACAAAAAATAGTAAAACAGCGCCAACAAAAGCTAAAAAGGCAACAACAGTAAAAAAAACATCTTCAAAAGTATCAAAGACAAAGGAAAAAAACAGTAATAAAAAACAAACAACAAAAGAAACAACTAGTCATACAGAGTAAAAAAATATACACAAATAAATAGGAGAACAACATGTCAAACGAACTTAATCGTCTTTTGGAGCAACTCGGTGACGGGTTTAGCGATTTAATGGCGGGCTTAGATGGCGTTAGCCATAATCGCTATACCTTAACCGTTGACGGGCTGGGCGCGGCGATGTCGGTTTTGCATGTTGAGGGTGATGAGTCGTTAAACCAGCCTTGGCGTTATGTTATCTCCTTTACTAGTACTGACAAAACCTTATCGCCTGATGTTTTCCTTAATCAAAAATCGACCTTTTCTTTTAATCCCGTTATCAACAAACCGTTAACTTCCGCTATCCGTTCATTAAGTGATTTGCCCACGTTGACAAATAAACGCACCTTGCATGGGGTGATTACTGAGTTCAGTCAGTTAGCGGTCAATAAAGATGAAGCGCATTATCAGGTGGTGTTATCTTCGTGCTTAGCACGGCTAGATATTGGGCAACATAATGCGATATTTCAAAATCAAAGCGTGGTGAGTGTGGTTGAAGAAGTGCTACGCAGTCATGGTTTAACGGGCATTGATTACCGTCTAGAGCTAAAAGATAGCTACCCTGAGCGGGAGTTTATCACCCAATGGCAAGAGAGTGACCTTGCCTTTATTCAACGCTTATTGGCCGATGTCGGTATTTGGTTTCGCTTTGAAACCCATGCTGAGCACCACTGTGATGTGATGGTGTTAAGTGATTATGAGCAAGGCTATGCGCAAGTAGCTGATGTCGACTATAAACTACCCAGTGGCATGGCAGATAGTGGCGTTGAAAGTGTTTGGGATATCAGCCTGCATAGTGAAGTGGTAGTCTCTTCAGTCAAAGTACAAGACTATAACTACCGTGATGCCCTCGCCGATTTACAGGGTGAGATTAACAGCCAACCCAAAGACCGCACCACCTATGGCACTGACTACCGTTATGCCGAGCACTATAAAAATTTAGATAGCAACGGACAAGACAACCCGCAAACTCGTGGCGATGATAATAGTGATAATGACAATAACACTCACGACAATCAGATTGAAAGCGGTCAGTGGTATGCCCGTATTCGCCATGAACAGGCGATTAGCCAGCAAATTATCCTCAAAGGTAAGAGTAACCGCTATAACCTTGCCCCCGGTCAATGGATTAACCTCAACGGCAGTCCGCTGGCCGATATCAATGACGGTA